>JABRWB010000068.1 GCA_039961635.1 bacterium | reverse complement strand
TGGATCCAACCTTCGCCTTCGCCTTCACCGCTGCTTCTGCCATTCCATACCTCCTTGCCTGAAAACCTATTATACGTCAGACATGAAGGCTAGTTGTACATTCAAATGAATACGCGGAGATACCGTTTTCCAGCATCACATCCGCAGCAAGACATTTATAGCTTTTGAAGAAACTGGTGATTTGACCTTTATCATTCCCTAAAGCGAATCCGAATGGCAAAACGATTTCCCTAGTTGAATTTGCCTTCGGTTCAGCAAATGCGTTTGGGGGTGACAATACAACAGATAAAAGGCAAATTCCAAAAATCAATTCTGATTTAAAAATAGACAAGTGGATCGACCTGCAATTTACAGGAAAAGGTCCTGCAACAAGCTTACTTATACAAATCGAAAACATGTTGACCACCCCGTCTTTATTCTATCAAAGGCGCAAATATTGTCAATCCCTTAGGCTTTCAAAGTCAATTTTCCCACCCTTTGCACTTGCGTCTACTCAAGTCCCCCTTTCTATCCTCCATGCTCCCGTCGCGATACGCCCCGGAACGTCCGTGGAACAGGCTCCCCGGCATGTTTCTCCTTTCTCAACTAGGACAGGATATTCCTTCATTTCCGTATCCATCGCGGGCATGGATGCCCGTTTTAGCGGGCGTAAGGAGGTTGTTTTCCGGCCAGCGGCCGGGCCTCTCTGCGCCACTAGAATTCCGGGCGGGGAAGTCCGCGCCGAAAATTATAGCACCGGCAGGCCGGTCTACTCCCAAACGGCCGCATGGAGTGCGGAATTTCATTTCGGCCTTTCCGCCGGCGATTCATCGCCGGAAACGCATTCCGGCAAACGAGTTTGCCTGTTCGAACCACCCCGCTAAGCGCGCGAGGCGATCCCAAACTGGCGCATACAAAGCACCCCTGCAGCGTCGGTGGATTGTCCTCCGCGCCACCCGGCGGGGTACCACTCTCCTTTCTGCGGTCCGAATATCCCGGTTCCCCGGCCTTCGCGCAAACGTCGCGCGAAGGTCGCAGGTCGTCTATCAAGTGCACCTGTTTTGTATGGGGCGGTCGTATATGCGACCCCGGCGAATATCCCGCGAACGACTTCCCCGGCATAGCCGCGCGCGACCTTGCCTCCGCCACCGTCAATCAGGCGGCATGAATGCCGCGCTCGCCGATTTTGAATTTCCAATGTCAACTGTCCAACTGTCAACGCTCAACTATCAACGGGCGCACGCAGTGCGCCCCTACAAAGGGCGTGCGCCGCTCGCCCCTACAATCCGGGCGGTGCGCCACCGCGGCAGCGCGGCCAGAAGGCCGCGCTTCCCGGATTACTGCACCTTCCCCTTCGTCACCTTCATGAAGATGTCTTCGAGGTTGTCCACCGCTTCCTTGAAGCTCTTCACCTTGAATCCGGCGGCCAGCAGGTGCGCCATAAGCTGCGAGGTCTCGTCCTCCGCGCCTTCGAAGTGCACCTCCAGCGCGTCCACGTCCCGCTCCCACACCTCGGCCACCTTCGGATAGCCGCGGGCGGCCTCCATCGCCGCCTGCAGGTCGGTGCCGGGCGCGAACTCGATCAAAATAAGCTGGCCCGTCTGCACCTGCTTGAGGATCGCGTTTATGTCGCCCGAAACCACCATTTCGCCGAGCTCGATTATCCCCACCTTGTTGCAGAAGTCGGACAGCTCGTGCAGGATGTGGCTGGAGATGAATATCGTCTTGTTCATGCTCTTTAGCTCTTTCAGGAGCTCGCGCATCTCGATGCGGGCGCGCGGGTCAAGGCCGCTGGCCGGCTCGTCCAGGATGAGCACGTCGGGGTCGTGGATGAGCGTGCGGGCGAGGCAGAGGCGCTGCTTCATCCCCTTGGAAAGCTCGGAAACGAAGCTGTCGCGCTTGACGCCCAGGTTGGTGAGTTCGAGGATGTGGTCTATTATCTTCGCGCGGTCGGCGCGGGGGATGCGGTACGCGGCGCCGAAGAAATCCAGATATTCCCAGACGAGAAGATCGTTGTATACGCCGAAATAGTCCGGCATGTAGCCGATGATGCGGCGCACCTTGTCCGGCTCCCGGATGCAGTCGTGGCCGGCGATGCGGGCGCTGCCGCCGTTGGGAAGAAGAAGCGTTGCGAGGATGCGGATGGTGGTCGTCTTGCCCGCGCCGTTGGGGCCGATGAAGCCGTAAATGTCGCCCTGCTCGACCGAGAACGAGACTCCCTTGAGGGCTTCCACGTTCTTGTAACGCTTGGAAAGGTATTCGACTTCGATCATCGCCATACGCAGGCCTCCGGGAATGCTGCGGGATTATATCAGTTTCAGCCGTGCGGCTAAAAAGTCACGTTCAGTGTGGTCTGGAGCGTGGAGTTGCTCTTGTCGCCGTCCAGCTCGCCGATGCGGCTGAAATCGTCGGTGGAGTAGTCGAGCGAGAAATCCATATTGGCCGCGATGCGCCAGCGCAAGCCGAGGCGGAGGATGCGCTTCTCTGTGTCGCCGCCGGCGCTGTTGTCCAGCGTCTGGCGCTGATAGCCCGCGTTCATGCTCAACTCGCGGCTGGGGCGCCAGTTGAGGCCGAGCGCCCATTCGAAGCGGCGGCCGGAGTTGACGGAGAAAGTGGGATTGGCCGGGATGTTGCGGTTCTCCCACTGCTCGATGCGGCCGTTCAGCTCCAGCGGCTCGCTCACCTTGTATCTCACCTGCGCGTTCAGGTTGTTCGTGCGGCTCTCCTGGCCGTCGCGCCCCTCGACGACCGAGAAAGTGTACGCGCCGTCCATGGTGTAATTGTCGCGCGCGTACGAGTAGCGCACAGTGTAGTTGCTCTGACGCTCGTTGAGGCGGCGAAGGTCGAGATCGCTGTTGGTCTGGTCGTTGTAAGAGACGAGAACATTGCTGCCGGGCGCCGGCGCGAAACTCCACGAAAGGATGTAGCGGCGGATGTTGGTGCTGCGGCCCGCGGAGTCCACGTCGCTGTTTTCCAGTCCGAAGCTCAAGCGGTCGTCGCCTATGATTTCGCCGGGGGGGGCGAAAGCGAGGTTGACCTTCTGGTTGAAGCTGCGGTTGTTGGCTTCGATGTTGGCGAGAACGTTGTTTTGCCCCCCAAGAACCACCGCCGCAGACAATCCGGGCGCGATATCCTTGCCTTCGAGGCGCAGCTGGGCATTCGTCGCCATCGATTTGTCGGTACGCCCGGCGATGGAACGCACATCTTCCGTATAAACGAACGCGTGGGATAGCGTCCACGCTCCGCCGAGCGGATACGCGCCCGTCGAGCCGACTACGGTTTGGTCCCCGGCAATCGAAGATCCCGGCTGGCCCGAAATGGGATCGCTCTTTGATTCAAGCCGCACGCGGCTGAGTGTGAGCTTGACCGGCCCCGCGTCCCATGCGCCGGACACCGCAGCGTTGTTTAACTGGCTTGACGTAAGCGGCGCGCCTTTGATGCCCACGTTGCGCTCTGTCGAAACCTGTGCGCTTAGCGAGGGATACGGTTGGCGCGTAATCGTGAATCCGGACTGGAACTTCTGCCACGTGTCCTTGGAAAGAATTGAATCGAAGCGGTCGCGGCGAAAATAACGGTCGCGTGTCGCGAATTCCGCGGCAAGCGACATCCCGCCCGGGGTTCCCATGGCGAAATCGACCTGGTAGCGCTGGTCGGTGCGCGCTTCGGCCGTATCGCTTCTGACGAATTCTTCCATCAAAACATTTCCCTGGTATTTGGTCGTAAATTCGCCGGCGAATCCGGGCTGCGAAAATTGAAATCTGTGTGAAAGCGTGAGGCCTAAAACCGCGGTCGTGCGCGCGCTTTCGTCGTCCGTCGAATCCTGGCGCGTGAACTGGAAATTGGTGGAGATCGCCGGAAGCTGGGGCTGCTGCCCAGCCGCGGGCGCGGCGATTGCGCAGATTGCGAGTGCGGACGCGGCGAAGAAAATTATTCTCAAGGCTCGCTCCCGCCCAGGAGATAGCCAAGAAGCTCGCCGGAAACCGAATCGAAAAACGCGAGCGCGATTGTGCCGTCTTCCTGGTAAAGCTCCGCGAGTATTCGAGGCTCGCCGACGGTCGGCGCGAAAACCGGATGGTCGACGTCGCGCGGCTGGCTGGTCAGCTGGCGCGGAAACTCGCCGCCGGCGTCGGCGATCCAGACGTTCTTCCCCCCTCCGGCGGTGCTGACGAAACATATGCGGTCGCCTTCCGGCGAATACGCGGGCGCGGTCTCGTCGCTGGCCAGCTCGTCCGTCAGGTTCGTCGCGAACGCGTCCGGATCGCCGGGGCGCCCGGACGCGCGGAAAATATCGCGCGAAACTCCGCCGTCCGCGGAAAAAAGAATCAGCGAGTCCACAAACGGATGGAAGTCCGGGTCGGACGGGCCGCGGCCGAATCTGGGCAACCACTCCCTCGGTACGCTGCCGTCCTCCTCCGACACCCAAAGTTCCACGACGTCGGTGCGGTCGCTTACAAATGCGATTTTGCGCTCGAACGTGGGGCTGTAAACGGGACTGCGGTAATTGTCGCTGCCCGCTGTAACCTGGAATTCCTCGCCGGACTCGATTTCGAGCCTGAATACATGCCAGAATCCATCGATATTTCGCTCGAAAACTATGCTGCGCCCGTCGTACGAATAGCGCGGATGAAGCTCGTCGCCCGTCCCTGATGTGAGCTTGGTCAGCCCCGATCCGTCCGCCCTGATTTCCCAGATGTCGAATCCGCCCGCCTCGTCGCTTTCGAATACGATTTTGTCGCCCACGCGCGTCCAGTCCGGATTGCGGTAACGAACGCGGCGCACCTGGTCGCTGGTGGTGAATTCGATACCGACAGGCTCGGCCAGCGGATTGCCGCTAAGGTCGGTCAGCCCATCGAGATTGAAATTGTAAGTCCGATTAGCAGCAAAAAGCGATTCGTGACGCAGCTCGAGCCTTTTTCCATTCAGCGATTTCTCAAGCGAAATTTCAGGTGAAATGCCGATCGCCGCTGTAGCGAGCGAAGACGGCAAGATGTCATCCGAGAAAACGAGGACTATCTGCTGATTCCTGAACACTCCGGTTTCGCCGTTCCGCGGGCGGCTGGAGGAAAGCCGAGGCGGCGTCCTGTCCTGCGCGGGAACGCGGAACTGGCCGACGTAATTTCCTGCAAGCTCTTCGCCCGCGGTGCTTTCGATCGCGCGCAGGAGCTTCCATCGCACCGTCTGGCGCAGCGGCCATTCGGATTCGAATTGCACGACGGCGGTGGCTCCTTCGACCGAAATCGAAAAATCCCCGAGCGCGGGCTCGAATGATACATCCGAGTCCAGGAATGACGACTCATCCACCGGCCGCGTGAACTGAATCGTGAACGTGCCGCTTTGATCCGGCGACGCCTCCCCGAGTCCAGGAGAAACTCGCGCGACCTTGAATTCCGGAGTGGAGGCTTCGAGCTGAATGGGCAGCATGTATTCGCCGCTTGGAATTCTGACGGTCGCGCTGAAATAAAGAAAATCCGGATGCTCCGCAGCGACCTCGTAATCGCCGGCCGCGACAGAGCCGATTTCGACGGTGCCGTCCGCTTCCGTCTCGTAAAACGAGCCGCCGAAATAAACCATGCAGCCTGCGACCGGATTCGCGGCGGGGCCGTCAACGCGAACCGTAACGTCCGCGACGCGCGATCCGCCTCCCCCCCCGCCGCCGAATCCCGGATGCGGGCCGGTCCTGCATCCAGCGAGCAGGCTCAATGCGATTACGCCGAGTGAAGCGCAAACCGCGAGGGAGACGCGGACAATCATTCCGGCAGCACCCCGCCGTCGAATTCGTATACTTCAATTACGCCCGCGTCGCGGTCGAGGAAATAAATCCTGCCGGACTGAATTCTGGCTATAGGCGGCTGCGCACCTGTTGGAGCACGCTCAATCGCCGGAATCCACTTTCCATTTGCGCGAAACCAGACTGGAGCAGAGCCGCCGCAAACAATTGCCGGATTCCCCGCGGACGAGACGGCAATTCCGACAACGGGAACTGCATTCAAAACGCCCGAAAGCGGGACTGTCGAAACTTTGCCTTTTGAATCCGAAACATCGAAGGCAAGAAGCGTACGCGATTCAGAATCAAGCGCGTAAAGCAACGGGTACGAAAGCGCGATGCCGGCTGGCGTGCGTATCGCCGGCGGATCGAGCGGGGCTAGCGCGTAGTTCCAATCGCCGTCGAGTTCGAAACAGTGAATTGCACCTCCCCCGGTTTGAACGAAGATCGCGCCGCCGTTTTTGCCCGCAACCGCCGCTTCGTCGCGTTCAATCACCGTGTGCTCCGGAGATTCGCCTTCGGGAGATACTACCGTTTCAATCTCATGTGGTGCGGAAGGCTGCAGCACCACAAGCGAGGCGATTTCGCCGGGCTTTTTGCCGTCGGCCGACAACGAGATAGCCTGGACGAAATTGCCATCGGAAAAAAAGTGGAACAGCCTGCCTGACAGCGAATCCACAACCCAAAAGAGGTCGTCGCCTTCGGCCGCGATCGCGCCCGGAGAAAAATAATCGGCGGCGTCGACAGGCGGCCGGATGGTTGCTATCACCTCTCCCTGCCCATCGTAAACTTCGACGAGATCTGAACCGGCGTTGGAAACGTAAATCTTTCCGCCCGGAGAGACCGCGAAGTCCGCCGCCAGGCCTGGCAGAAGTTTTATTTCGGAGATTTTTTTGGCTTGGGGAGACGCTGATGCCGAAAACTCGGTGCAAATTAGGACAACAAGGGCTGCCGAGGCGAGCAAAATCGCACGCTTCGCAGCCGAATCGAACGCAAATCCCCGTTTTTCCCGGCAATCCACGCGTGGATTATATCATCGCGTTTTTCACAAGCAGCGCCGATTATGTATCCGTTTTCTGCCGAACCGCAATGTTATCCGCGGGGTCGCGGGTATTATTAGCGGCGGCTGCGCCCTGCGCCGGCCGAAATGCCGCGTTTGGCGGCGAATCTTTACGGAGACAATGAATGACAGATAGAAACGATACGGGCCAGAATCCGAAGCCCGCGATTACAAGATGCAAGGCATGCGGCGTCGAGCTTGTCAACGGCAAGCCGGTTAACCTTCCGCGCAGAAACGGCGGAGGCATTCCCGCCTGGCTGACCGCAATAGCGGTCGTGCTGTTTCTCGCATACCTGATCACGCCTCAAAGCAAACAGCAGGAAATCATGGGTGCGGTCGGACTCGGAGGAAATCAACAGGCGCAAGGAGGGACGTCGGGCGGTCCCGGCCCGGTTGATCCCAATGCACCGCTGCCCGAAGGCCATCCGCCGATTGACGGCTCGGAGGGAATGGGCGGCGCGGCAGGAATGGCTTCGGGCACAATGCCGGGCGATGTAATGGCCCAGCTCTCGGAGCTGCGCGAGCGCGTTGAAAAAGACCCGAAGGACACCGAGGCGCTGCGGAAGCTCGGCGATATGTACTACGACATACAGCGCGCGGATCCGGCCATCGAATATTACGAAAAGTATCTTGCGATTGTCCCCGACGATGCGATGGTCCACACCGACTGCGGCGCGATGTATTTCCAGAAAGGCGATCTCGATAAAGCGCGCTACCATTTCGAAACGGCGATAAAGTTTCATCCTGAGTTGCCGCAGCCGCTCTTCAATCTGGCATTGGTTCAGGCTACTGAAGGCGACAACGAGGGCGCGCGAGCGTCTCTGGAGAAGGCGAAGACCGTGACATCCGATCCGAACATGCTCTCGGGCATCGAACAGATGCTTAAAAGCCTGGACGAGCATAATCACTAGTTCAAAAAGCAAACCACGATTCAGGATTGTGGTGCCGTCATACCGGCCAGCGCTCGGCGCGATACGCCATCTCCCAGAACAACCACTCGTACTTGGTAGATGAAAGGAATATTGCGAAAAGCCCGTCGAGCCGCGACCCCGCGCAACCTGCGGCCAGCATGTCGGCAAGCGAAGACATCTCGCCTGCGTATTTCAGAAATTCGTCGCTTGAATAAGTCTCTATCCAAGAATGAAATGGATTGTCCGCCGAGGCGCGGCCGGAGGATAGGCGTTTGCCGATTTCCGCGTATCCGACTGCGCAGGGAAGCAGGCATACAAGATTACCTAGAAAATCCTCCCGCGTAGCCACATCGAGCATATATGACGAATACGCCAGCGTTGTCGGAGCGGGCTTGGCGGCTTCCAGTTCTTCACGCGTGATGCCGAATTCCGCCGCGTAATTCCGGTGCGTTTCCATTTCGAACGTCAGCGTCGAATGAAGCAGCGCGCTCATCGCGGACATAGTTTCGAGATCCGGCGCACGGTAGCAAAGAAGCGCGACGGCGCGGCAGTACGCTTTCAGGTAAACGTAATCCTGCAAGAGATAAAACTTGAATTTGTCGAGGTCGAGTGTTCCCGCGCCGAGTTCTTCGACGAACTGATGCATCTGCGCGCGCGTCCAGACATCCCCCGCGAGCTTTATGAAATCGGCGGTCAAACCCACAAGCAAATTATAAACGAAGCTCTATCCGGCCTTCGCCCTGCCCTTCACGAATTGCTCCACGAAGTACGCGGGTTTGAGCTTTTCGCCGGTGCAAAACTCCAGAGCCTCGTTCCACGGCCGCTTGCGGCCCTGCCGGAACAACTTTTCTATCAGGAACTCCCCGCCCTCCCTTACTTCGATGAACGGCTTGCCTCCGCCGATGACGTGCTCGATATGGTGCTGGAGCTGGCTCGCCGTCATTTCGCCGAGCATGTAGTTGTGGTAATAAACCGGCGCGAGCGCGATATGCAGCTTGGTCGCCCAATCAGGCATATCGCGGCCTTCGGGCCGTGTCAGCATCTGGTATTTCTCCACCAAGTCCCACCAGAGCTTGTTCAAGTCCTGTGACGGATCGCGGTAAAGCGCGCGCTCGAAATTCGTCATCACCATCATCCAGCGGACGAATACCAGCATCGCCGCGCGCTGCTCTTCGAACAAGTCGCCGGCAATGTTGTCAACGGACCTTTCGTCCGCCCCGAGGACGCTCTTCAACCAATCGGGATTGCTGTTGAGCCTGCCGAACAGCATCGCAATCGCTTCGGTCGAATTCGTATGCGCCGGGCCGATTAGAACGTAAGGCAGTTCGAAATCGGTGTAGTAATCGTAAACGGCGTGGCCGTATTCGTGCAGCATCGTCCCCATCCAGTTATGGTTGGACTTTATGTTGCAAAGAACGCGCACATCCTTGGTGCGGCCGATTGAAGTGCAAAACGCGTGCTGATTTTTGCCTTCGCGCTCGTACAGGTCGGAATTCGCAAGCACCGGCCGGATGTCCATTCCCACGCGATCGTAGGTTTCGGTTGTGAGCGCCTCGATGTTTTTGCCTTCAAAATAGCCGTCTAGATCCGTCTCGGAAACAGGCAATGGTTCTTGGAAGAACGGATCGTTGTAGTGCCAGGGCCGCAATTCGGAAACGGCGATCCCGTATTTTTTGGCACGCCGCTCGTCCATCACGGCTTTCAGGCTGCGGAACGGTTCGCGTGTCAGCAGCTCCAGTTCATCCAGAATTCCGAACAGTTCTTTCTCGTCTATTTCCTGGAGTTCCAGCGCAAACGAATAATAATCGCGGTAGCCCAGTTCGTTCGCGATGCCGTTGCGCAGTTCCGCGAGTTTGAGCACCTTGTCCCTTACAAGCGGGCCGATTCCTTTCGACGCTTCCCAGGCGCGGCGGGAGCGCTCGGGATCTGTTCCCCTCTTGAATATTTCCAGAATGTCGTTGTTCGAAACCTTCTTGCCGTCAACCTCGCCGCGGTAATTCGAATAATCCCCTTCAAGCTCGGCCTCAAGCTTGGCGACTTCCTCCGCGGTTTTCTCATCCTCCTGATTCGCGAGGTAGCTTCTAAACATAACTTGTATTTCCCTGTCCAGAAGCGGATCGTCAGATCCGGCTTCCTTCCAGGCCTTCACCTTTTCAAATGCCTTTCGGTCGTGAAAAAGCGCGTGGCTTTTCATTTGCCATTCGACGACTTCCTTCTGAAATTCCTCTTTGCCTGTGGTTGCCAGGTTCCACCAGGCGATTGCCCCTCCCTTTTCGATTTCCGCAAGCTTTTCTGACACTTCGGCGAAAAAGCTTTTGACTTCCTGCGACATCGGCATCTCCTTGAATCCCGGCGGCGATTTTGCTCGAAGCAACCGGACCGGGAGGTATAGTTTAACCTATGTGAACGGCCTGTTACGAAATGGAAGCGGTGATTTGTCAAAACTACCTGTTTCAAAAGTTTGGGTTTGCTCCAACCTCCCCCGTTTTGCATCCTGACTTGTGATTATTCTAACAATCGACCACAAAAGACGATTTTGGACCGGTTGCAGCCGCGCGATGATAGACTTCCCGCGGCCCAATCGCGAAAGCTGCCTCCGGCCGCGAAAAGGCGGATGCAGGCTAATTACCGGGCCGGTTGCCCAACCTAATCTGTGTGTTTTCCAAGGAGTGAGTAATGACAAACGCAGTCCAGGAGTTCATGGAGAAAATCAAAGCGCGCGATGCCCATGAGAACGTGTTCTTGCAGGCGGTTCAGGAAGTCGTCGAATCAATACTTCCCGTACTCGACGTGCATCCCGAATACAAGGAAGCCAAGATTCTCGAAAGAATCTGCGAGCCCGAGCGCGTGATAATGTTCCGTGTACCGTGGGTAGACGACGGCGGCAACGTCCGCGTCAACCGCGGTTTCCGAATCGAGATGAACAGCGCGATCGGCCCGTACAAAGGTGGTCTGCGCTTCCATCCGACGGTCAGCCTCAACATCCTCAAGTTTCTCGCCTTCGAACAGGTCTTCAAGAACGCCCTCACCACGCTGCCGATGGGCGGCGGAAAGGGCGGCAGCGATTTCGACCCCAAAGGCAAGAGCGACAATGAGGTAATGCGATTCTGCCAGGCGTTTATGGCCGAGCTGTTCCGCCACATCGGCCCCGACACGGACGTTCCTGCGGGCGACATCGGCGTTGGCGGCCGTGAAATAGGCTACCTCTTCGGGATGTACAAGAAGCTATGCAACGAGTTCACCGGCGTCCTGACAGGCAAAGGCCTGACATGGGGCGGAAGCCTTATCCGTCCCGAGGCCACGGGCTACGGCGCGGTTTACTTCGCCGATGAAATGCTCAAGACCCGCGGCGAAAGCATCAAAAACAAGGTGTGCTTGGTTTCCGGAAGCGGAAACGTGGCGCAGTATACCGTCGAGAAAATCAACCACCTGGGCGGCAAAGCAATTACTTTGTCCGATTCGAATGGTTTTATCGTGGATAGAGACGGCATCGACGCGGAGAAGCTTGCATTTGTAATGGAGCTTAAAAACGTCAAGCGCGGCCGCATCAAGGAATACGCCGACAAGTACGGCTGTGAATACCACGACGGCGTGGGAGTTTGGGAGGTTGAAGGCGCGCAGTGCGCATTCCCAAGCGCCACCCAGAACGAAATCAGCGCCGAGGACGCGAAGACGCTTCTTAAAAACGGCGTCTATGTGGTCAGCGAAGGCGCAAATATGCCGACCGTCCCCGAAGGAGTGGAGCAGTTTCTCGCGGCGCATATCCTTTACGGCCCCGGAAAAGCTGCCAACGCGGGCGGCGTGGCCACCTCCGGCCTCGAGATGTCGCAGAACAGCCTGCGGCTTTCATGGACCCGCGAGGAAGTGGACTCCCGCCTGCACGGGATCATGATCAACATCCACGAGAACTGCGTGGCTACCGCCGAAAAGTACGGATTCGGCAAGCGCGGAAAGGATATTAATTACGTGAACGGCGCAAACATCGCTGGCTTCTTGAAGGTCGCCGATGCGATGCTGGCGCAGGGCATCGTGTAGCTTTTCCTCGACGGAGCGACGATAAGCGGCATACTTTCCCTGGCGCTTGTCGAAATAGCTCAAATGGCGCCGCCAAGAGCGGGGTGCTTAGGCGCCCCGCTCTTTTTCGCGTTTTAATCCACAAACGAGGCCGCCGCGATGTCGTGGAAATGCAGCTTGCCATCCGCGATTCTTATATTTCCGTTTTCCTTTACAAGAAAGCCGCGCTCAAGCAGATCAAGCACCGCAATCGGCAATTCAAAATCGGCGGAAACATTTAATCCGCGCGACATGCGCAATCCAAACGCGATCCGCTCATGCCGGCTGCGCGATGAATTCAACACTTCCATTCTTGAAGCGGGAAGCATATTTCGATTCACGCGATTGAAGTAGGCCTCTAATGTTTTTGCATTCAAATACCGCACGCCGCCGACATAGCCCATCGCGCTAACGCCGGCGCCGATGTAATCCTCTCCCGACCAAACCGCGACGTTGTGCCTGCATTCCGCGCCGGGAAGCGCGTAATTCGAAATTTCGTAACGCATCAAGCCTCGCGCGGCAAGTCGCCGCTCGATGAATCGCTGTTGCAATAACGCATCCCCGTCCGATGGCAAGGCAGTTTTGCCTGCCGCCGCTCTTGAACCAAGCGGCGTCCCTTTTTCCGGCGTGAGCTGGTATGCGCTTAAGTGCTCCGGCGAATACACCATCAATCTTTCGATGTCGCATAGGATTTCATCGCAAGTCTGTCCCGGCAAGCCGTAAAGAATGTCGAACGACAGCCTTCCCCGCCATTTCCTTCTGACGGCATCCAAGCCGCGCTTGACCTGTGGCCAGTCCACACCGCGTCCCAGCCATTTCAAATGGTGTGAGTGAGTGCTCTGCACTCCCACGGACAAGCGAGTAACCCCGGCGTCTGCAAGTTTTTCCAGCGGGAACTCCGGGAGCGTTTCCGGATTCGCCTCCGCCGTCACCTCGTATCCTTCGGCAAAGCCCCACTTTTCCCGAAGATACCGAATCAGGCCGATCAGCAAATCCGGCCGTGGTTTCGTCGGAGTCCCGCCCCCGATGAACGCCGTTGAAAGCTTCCCGGCCCGCCCCAGCATCCGGTGAAGTTCAAGTTCCCTCACAAGAGCCGCGAAATATTTCTCTTGCGCACCGGCGGATGAATTCCGGCTCTCCATCGGCCATGACAGGAAATCGCAGTACGGACACTTGCGCGTGCAGAACGGAATGTGAATGTATAGATTAACCACCGGACAAAGTATAACCCGGCTGAATTTTCAGCACCCGGCTTCCAATTCGCTTTGCCCCAGGCTTTGACTGACTGCGCAAAGCAGCCTCCAGACGGCGGCATCGCGTAGTTCGCGGCCTTTTGCCATCAGTTTGGCTTTCCATTCCGCCTTTTCGTCTTCGGTAAGTTCGGGCCATTTCCTTGGCGCGAGCGCTTCCGACAGCCACCGGTTCTGCGCGGCGGGCCGCTCCACGAACCGGCCCAGCTCGTTCCATTCCGCGTCAAGCACGACCACAACGGGAATTTTGGCCTTTCCACCGGTCAGGTGCGCGTCGCGCAGCTCCGGAAATTCGTCGCGTGCGAACAACTTGACTTCGAATTCGGGCCGCAGTGAAAACAGCTTCAGAAAGGCGGGGACGAAATTGGCCGCGTCGCCGCACCATTCTTCGGTAATGATTCCCACCTTGATTCCCGACGGCCAGGAAGATATTGAAGCTTTGGCCTCTTCGGAAGGGTTGTACGCGGCAATATCCGACCTGTACTGTGCAATCCGGTCGGGCGACGACATCATTTCCAGGTAGGAATCGGGGGAAAACCCTTCGTTCCAAAATTTTTTCCAGACGGAATCCATCGTTTTAAGGATATCGCCGAAATCCCCCGCCATTAGGCTGCATGTTGTTTGTTCCGACCATCACACAAACTGGCCCCCGCAACATTCCGGTAATCTGGTATCGCAATTCCTAAATCTTCAAGGGTATACAATGACTGTCTGGTCAGCCAAGCGAGCCGTCAGGTTCAAATCCATTGGCGTCTTCGGGAGCAACATGTTTGGAAGCAAGTCCGTTTTCGCGGCAACGGCAATCGCCGCGGTCATTCTGGCAGTGGCTTTATCTTGCCAGTCATCAAAATTTGCGGGCCGGGAATCCCGCAACGATCCATCCGGCGTATCTTCGCTTGAAAAGCCCGCAAGCGTGGACGGAACCTTGTGGGAAATGCTCGTTAAGGAGCTTGACCGCAGCTTGGAGTTTTACGGAGCGGACAAGCGCACGCTGGCCGCGCCTTCCGGTCCCGGCGGCAAAGCAGTTGATTTGTCGGCTGTTGAAGGGACAGGCGGAGCGATGACTCTTTCGTGGAGCTACCGCAATACCGGTGACTACGACCAGAACGGGGAGGTCGGAGTGGCCGATGTAACGCCTATCGCCATCAATTTCCTGAAGGATTCCGCATCATCCGATTGGCATGCCGCCCGCGTCGCGGACGGCGATGGCAGCGGGGAAATAGGCATATCCGATATCACGCCGATAGCGCTTAATTTCCTGAATCTCGTCGAGGGCTACTTGATCGAAACCGCGCCGTCCACGGACGGGCCATTTGAAGCCGTTGAAGAGGTTCCTTTCGGCGAGGGACAAATTCCGGGCGGCGGCGGCCCGGCTTCGACCAAGAACTGGTACGACGGCAACGGCGACACGGCTGGTTTCGGCATTCCGGACGGGATGACCGGCAACCTGACGGCTGGCGAAACCAAGTTCAACAACACCTGCTCCGGTTGCCATCCGGCGGGCCGGGATAACTACACGTACGCGCAGTTCCAGAACGCGCTCGCCACCCAGCCGGCGATGTCCGGCCTCACGCTGACCAACCAGGAAGTTGCGGACGTCACGGCTTACTCGAACCGCAACAACGCGGATCCCGCGCCGAATATCTTCGACGGAAGCGGAAACACGAGCGGGTTCGGGATTCCATTCATGACCAGCGGCAACATCACGGCGGGCGAAAATTTCTTCAATTCGACGTGCACGGGATGCCATGCCGTGGGCGACAAGGACAACCGCGACTATCCCGCCTTGGAAACTGCGCTGACTATTCCCGCGATGAGCGGACTAGCTTTGACCGCGCAGAACAGGGCCGACGTCGTCGCGTATCTAAATCGGAACAACGCTGACCAGACCGGCCCCGGCGGGGGATTTCTCCTGTTCACGCACGATGTCGCGGCTCCTGTGAACGGGAATTACTACCGCGTCACGCCGTTTGAAGGCACCGTCCCGGCGCGCACGCTCGGCGAGCCCAGCGATCCGGTCTTGTATGCGGGTGGCGGCGTCGCCCTCCTCCCCCCCACGAACGTGGTTGCTTCTGACGGCATGTCAGGCGACAGAATCGTCATTACTTGGACAAAAGCAGCGGGGGCGACCGGATACATAATCTACCGCGATTTCCAAACGTCCAAAATCGCCGCGGTCGGCGATGTCGCGATCTATGAAGACTTGGAAATAGCCGACGAGTTTATCCATAATTACTGGGTGACTTCGACGGACGGAACATCCGAAAGCGGTTTCGGCATCCCCGACAGCGGATTCAAAGGGCCGGCATCGGGGCTTGAACCGGTCGCCTGGGTGTCCGCATCGGACGGAACGCGCACCGACGGAATAACAATAGACTGGCTCAAGGTTTCGCTCGCAACAGGATACGAAATATATAGGGACAGCCAGGCCGCTCCGATTGCGACACTCGGCGATGTGGCAACTTACGACGATGCGGCGGTTACCGATACGCAGCTTCACACGTATTGGCTGAAAGCGACCAATGCAACGGCGGCAAGCGACTTCAGCGGCCCCGAAACGGGCTACGTGGGCGCCGCCGGACCGAAAGCCGTAACCGTTTACGCGTACAACGATCTAGGCATGCATTGCATGAACCGCGACTACAGCGAGTTTATGATCCTGCCGCCGTACAATACCCTTCACGCGCTGGTGATAGACAGGCGGCACGGTTCGCCTGAATTCCTGAACGAAGGAATTGAGGTGACTTACACAATTCCGGGAAACACCACGTCTGCTGACAAGACCAACTTTTGGACTTACTGCGAAGCGCTTTTGGGCAGCGCTCCGCCGCCTAACATAGGGCTGACCGGCAACGGTCTTTCGGGAACGATGGCATACCAGGGCTCGAACGGCCGCGTGGACTGGGCTGCGACGGGCATTCCGATAACGCCGATGAGCGACGCGGGCGAGATAACGCCGTACAACCTGGCAACCGTTACGGTCACGGAAGGCGCGGAGGTTATCGGCTCAACAAAAGCCGTTGTGCCGGTATCGTGGGAAATAAGCTGCGAAATCTGCCACAACACGCCCGGAATTTCCACGGGCACGGACATTCTTCGCAAGCACGACAACCTGCATGGAACAGACCTGGAAAACAACAAGCCGGTGCTCTGCGGCCAGTGCCATGCCCAAGCGCCGCTCGGCCTGGAAGGATTGCCGGGGCTGCCCAGCCTTTCACACGCCATGCATAACGCGCACGCGCCGAGGATGGCTATGGCGGGGCTTGAAGTGGACTGCTACGCGTGCCACCCCGGCCAGGAAACTCAATGCCTGCGCGATGTCCATGCAGGCGCTGGAATGGACTGCCTGGATTGCCACGGAGGCATGACTGCGGTTGCAGACGAGGCGCGCACACCGTGGGTAAGCGAGCCAAAGTGCGGCGACTGCCACAGCGTTGCGGGCCACGAATACGAAGAGCCGGGAAAGCTTTATCGCGAATCTCGAGGGCATAAAGGCGTCTACTGCGAAGCGTGCCATGGCAGCCCGCATGCGATTACACCGACTATCAATCCCGAGGACAACGAGCAGGCGATTTTGCTGCAAGGCCACGCCGGAACGATTGACACGTGCTCCTTGTGCCACAGCATTCCGCCGGACGACCCGTTCCCGCACACGAGGTTCGGAGACGATTAGCGCGCCGCTTTTGAAAAACTGAAGAACAAAAGGGCGGCCGGCTGCATTCCTGACCGCCCTGTTTTTGCAGTTAAATCCGCTGCTTACTTTTCCAGATATTTAACCAGCAACTCCAGCGTTCCGTTTAAGTCATCCTTGTGGACGGTCTCGGTCACGGTGTGGATATACCGCGTGGGAATCGAAAGCGTTATCGCTTTGACGCCGGAGCGCGCGCGCTGGATCGCGCCCGCGTCGGTTCCGCCGCGCGGCAGAATTTCGAGCTGGTACGCGATTTTATTTTTCTCGGCCACGGCGATGAACTCGTCCACGAGGCCGCGGTCGCTTATCGACGCGCCGTCCATTATTTTTATCCCGACGCCTTTGCCGAGCTTCGTGATGTGCTGGTCGGCGGTGATTCCCGGCGTATCGCATGCGAGCGTCGTGTCGAGCGCGATCCCGACGTCCGGATTCACTCCGTACGCAGACGTGAACGCGCCGCGCAGCCCCACTTCCTCCTGCACGGTGAACACGCCGTACACGTCGTTCTTCGGCGCTTTCATCTTCTGCAGCGCCTTGATTCCCACCCACACCTGCGCGCGGTCGTCGAAGCACTTGCCAGAAGCGTACTTGCCGAATTCCACGAACGGAGCGTTAAGCGTTATCGGATCGCCGACGCGCACTTTCCTTTTCGCCTCGTCGCCGGTCAGCCCGACGTCCACGCAGAACTCGCCGATTTCGAGATACTTCTTAAGGTCTTCCGGCGTCGCCATGTGAATCGGCTTGCCCGCTGGATTCATGATTCCGTCGAGGACGCCCTTCGCCGTATGAACATGCACCCGCCGCGCGAACAGGTTGCGAGTATCGAACCCGCCCGCGTTCTGGACGCGCAGGAATCCATCGTCGTCTATGAACCGGACGTAGAAACCGATTTCGTCCATATGCGCGGCGAACATGATTTTCTTCGCGTTTTTGGCCGAGCCTTTTTTGAACGCGATGATGTTGCCCATCGCATCTTCTTCGATTTTGTCCACCTTGCCCTTGAGTTCGCGGCGGACTATGGCGCGGATCGCCTCCTCGCGGCCGGGCACGCCCGGCGCTTCGGACAGCTCTTTAAGCAGCTTCAATTTGAATCCTCCTTGGTGAAATGGCGCGGGAATTGTACTACAGGGAGCTATATCCCCAGCTTTTCCTCGAAGTCAATCTTCGCCTGGCCTTCGAGGCCGTGCGGCTCGCCCTTGAGCATTCCGCGCAATGCATCCATCTCCGTTTTCGAGAATTGGCGGCCGTGGAGCTCGAACTCCTCGAACGCGCCAACGGCCAGCGGCGCGACCGCCCTCGCCATCTCCAGCATTTTCTCCGCGTAGCAGCGGATTTCGTATTGCGCGTGCGCGTCCAGCCGCAGCTTGAGGAAGTGGAACAGGTTGTGCAGGTCTATCTGCCAGTACCAGGCCGTGTATATAGAGAGCGGCAGGTTGATGCGCGCCAGCTCGCGGGCGATGTCGGCTTCGACCATTTCCTTGTACGCGCCGTATAGCTCGGTCTGCTGGCGGGTGATGATTTCCAGCACTTTTTGGCGAAGCTCCGGCGGAACTTCTTCCTCCGCGCCGCCCTGCCGGTTCGTCTTGCTCTGGTAGCGCACATCCTCCGCCGATGGAACGTAGAAGTCCTCCTCCAGAACCGAGTAGCGCCCGCTGATTTCGTTCAGCCGGGCGGTGCGGTGGCGGATCCACTGGCGGGCGACGAATATCGGCAGCTTGACGTGGAACGTGAGAATGACCTGTTCGAACGGCGAGGTGTGGCGGTGCTCCATCAGATACCGGATGAGGCCCTTGTTGCGCCGGAATGTCTTGACTTCCTTGCCGGAATAGGAAACCCGCGCCGCGTCGACGATGCGCTGGTCGCCGCCCAGGTAATCCACCAGCCGGACGAAACCGTTCCCGAGAACGGGAAAGTACTGATCGAGGATCGCCTCTGCTTCGGGATTGTGATCGTGCGCCACCAGCCGGGATTATAGCGCAGGGTAAGCCTACCCAAAGCCTTCCTACATTCATGAACGAAGTGCAACAGCAGGTGAGTATGAACATAGTAGCAGTTCTTCCTTGATTGCCATAGCCGGGGAACGCCAGGAAAGTAGTTTGAGAGGGTGATGGTTCATTTCCATGCGGATGTCAAACAGCTCCTCCTGGGTCAGCGTTGAAAGAAGTGTCTTTCGGGGCGTATAGCGGCGAAAGGTCCCGTTTGAGCGTTCCACCGTGCCGCGCTCCCAGGATGAATAGGGATGGCAGAAGTACGTGTCAATGGAAAGTTCGTTTTTCAGATCTGCATGCATTGTGAACTCGGTGCCGTTGTCGAAAGTGACCGACTTGGCTGCGCCGGGCCAGTTTGAGTTGAACCACCGGAAAAACGGCACTAGGGCGTTTATCACGCCCTGTGCTTCCTTGTTCGGAATAAGCTCTGCCCATCCGAAGCGCGTCTTTCTCTCGACGAGGTTCAGGATCACTCCGCGCTGCCGGGAAAAACAGATTAGGTCGCATTCAAAGTGTCCGAATTCGCTTCTGTCGTTTGCCCATGCCGGCCGCTGCTCAATGCCGATGCGGTTCGGGATAGTGGTTCTCTTCCCTTTCCTCCGCCCGGTTCGGTGCTTTCGTCTCCTGCGTTGCCAAGTCAGATACTCCCAGGCGCCGAGCGCCTTTTCCTCTCCAAATTGAATGAAACGATAGATCGTCTCGTGAGAGAGCTTCCTTCCGGGATACTCCAAAGATAACCTTCCCGATATCTGCTCGAATGACCAGCCCCTTTCGATCCCGGACAACAGAAACACATACTCCGCTGTTCCAGGCCGGATCTTCTTTTTCGGCCTCCCCCTCTCCCGGTTTCTTGCCATATGGTGCGCCTTTTCGGGAATGTACCGGTTCCCAAGCAGCTGGTTCCGCCGGTACTCCCGCGAGATTGTGGATGGCGAATACCCCAGTTCACCCGCAATTTTCCTTATGGACCACTTGTCCCTTAGGCGCAACTCTATATGTACACGGTCCTTGTACGACAGATGATGATATCCTTTCATTGGTGCAACACCTCCGGGCTTCAATCACCTAGAGTGTTGCACCTCATCTGTGAATCTACGCTTTGCTTGTCTGCAAGATTAATCTAATGTCAAACCTGCCTGTTCCATTTCCTTTAAATAATACTTTCTTAATCCCAAGTAAAGATGCTGGAGATAGCAGTCGCTTTGGGGACAAGCATGAACCGATCCCGTTTGAACATAATTGATTGCAGGACAACCGCCTAAACATATACATCTGGCTTCACAACCAAGACATTTTTCACGTTCTCTTATTGGAAATTCATAAAACACCGATCTGTTTTCCAAACCGGCCTCGGAATATCCATCTTGCACGTTTCCGAATGGTAAGAATCCTTGCCCTTTGCAAGATCCTTGAACCTTGGCGCATGCCTGAATTGTTCCGTCAACGTCTATTGAAATTCTGGATCTTCCGGCACTGCAACCCCAAGCGTGAGTCATGTCCTGACCCTTTATTGCACTCCATCCTTCGAGTGTTGCAAGTTTGATCGGCGCCTTTCTAAGTCTCATCTTGATATAATCCTTAATAAGCGCCTTCATTTGAATAATATATTCATCATATTCATCATTTACCCAAGATACCCCCGTTGCACATCCAATAATAAACTGGTTGATTCCCATTGCATATAACTCCAGAATCTCATGTCGAAGGTTTTCGACCGTATCCGGCATTGGGGTAACCCTTGCCCCCAACCATGGTTGAAAGTACTTCATCATTAACAGCTTGCCAGCAATTGAATCAAATGTACCTTTACCATTAGGATACTTGCGATGAGAATCGTGCGATTTTCTTGTTCCGTCAATGCTTAAAAGGAGATTGGTTCCGTAAGAACGGAAAAAAGACATTATTTCAGGGGTTGCCATACTTGCATTTGTTGTAACAGCAAATTCGGCAACTTTACCTTCTCGTAAGTAGTTCCTTTTCGCCAGCGGGATTAACTCCGCAATTACATCAAAGCACAGGAGAGGCTCACCACCAAATAGTGTGAATGACACCTTTGGAGCATTTTTGGCCTCTCTAAGTACAAATCTTAACGCTTTGTTTATTGTATTCCAACTTGCATCAACTTGATTTTTTTCTTCAACAAAACAATAGTCACATCGAAAATTACACCGACGAGTCAAATACAGATCGACTATCGTGATAGCATCATATTTAGCTGAGCGAATAGCCCGGTGAATGGGTTTGAAATCTCCGCACGCGAATGGCCTTGCAAAAGCGTTATTGCCGTTTGATATGTGCGAATTCATACTGAATTCCAATCCTTAATAAATCTGTTGTAATATGCTCAGCAAATCTAAGGGCGTGTCATTTTCTGCTCGCGTTTCTTCATCGGGGGAAGCCTCAATTTTTATGCGCCTTGGGCATTCGCTTTTTTCTACGTGCCCGCCAATTGTCGGATCAAAGTACTTCTCTTGCGGATCATCCTTAACAACCACCTCATCAACGAAGAAGGTGCCAATTGCATTTGCGGCTGCTTTAGTCCCATAGCAAAAGGACACGCCATATGAACCAGGACCGTTTTGAAGGCCATTATCCAATATTGCGCTTCTGCCCTGTTCATATGGCCAAATTTTAAGCATTATTTTGACCGGATACTTGTCTCCGTTGCGGTTTAGATTAGAAGAATATATAAAATCGAAAACGTGACCTGCAAAGAAGTTCCCCTCGCCATCACCAAGATTCACAATCTCCCTTATAAGCTTACCTTCCTTAGAACAATACAAGGATACTTTGGCCATTTTGGCAAAGCTCCGGGATTCTGAATCATTAATCGTGCTGAGTTGCCATATATCCACGCTGCCTACATTGGGAGGCAATGACGCGGACCTGACTCCTGAGTAAAATGGATTCAGCAATAATTCAGGTAATCTTGCCCCGGGCAGGAACGTAACATCGGTAGTAAAAGTAAGGCATTTAACTTCGTTGCCCTGCAAACCCCAAAGAGACAGATCAATTCCGCGAGCCAAATTCTTGCCATAAGTACTAAATCTGAGATCGTTCATAACTCTTTTGCTTGCACTAGATGGTGAAAGTCCTGGCAATACTATCCCGGCGTAAGGTCTAATATAAATTCCAGAAACATTCATATAATCGAAATCCAGAACTGCGCTATCGCCATTGTAAAGATCTATGGACAATATGGATTTATGTGGAACAACCCTCCAATCCCAGCAGTCGCTTAGCCAACGATTTGCAATCTCAAATTCCCCGCGGAAAATGGAAATGTCTTTGTCAAAATCAGATGAACTTGACATTCCGACTTCCGTGGCCTTACCGCCTAATGCTGATGCGATTACAAATATACTAAGCGCAACGATTAATACTGAGAATGCAAAAACGAAAAATGCACGCATTGCTGGCTCGTTCCTCCTATGTCCGAATGTACTCCTGTCCAAGCGAGCAACTGAAGACGGCTGGATCGCAATGAATTACAAGTTGCTGGCAATAAAACTGGTGCCCAGGATTGTTATTGCAGGCTGGCAGGTCAAAAAGACCTGATACTTGGTCACATACAAATTGGTGAACGCAGTGCACCGCGGAAGAAAGGCAAGTAAACTCATCTTTGCAAAAGAATAGATCTGAACTTTCACAGGAAAAATCGCGAATTACCGAATGGCAACGATGCTGAAGAAAACAGCTGAACCATTGACCCATGCAGTGATGCCCATGTTGCGAATCTTGACAGCTAAAGCCCTCGCCAGTTATGGACCCGCAGGCAAATCGAGTGGCTTGCGAGCCGCAGGAAATTGGGTCGTTGTTTGTGCAAGTGTCATCGTACTGAGTAAATGCCTTGGTGCAACCTCCGAATTTGGCTCCACAGCTGTTTGCCGCGCTTTGACAATCCCAATTTGCGCCGGTGCACCGAAAATCAGCATTTGAATCGCAACTCCAGGGATTCTGCGCAGTGCAGTTTGTGATAAAGGCCTGGTATTGAATGCATAAAACTGGATTTACGACTGCCCATTGCTGTGCCTGCGCGCAGTCGTACGCGCAATACGCGCCCCCCTCAACGCAAGATTGCTGGGTTTGGAAGCCGAGTGGCAAAGGAGAGTCCTTAGCAACCTTATCAATTGAATCTTTAATATCAGCGTTGTCATCTTCAATTGGGCTGATGTCCTTCGTGTCCACATACGGGGCAAGGCACTCGATCAACTGATCGCCAATCTTGTCAAACGGAATCATTTTTGCTTACCTCCTTTACGGCTCCTCTTCTTGAATGAGCTTGTATCTGTATGGCCTTCGAGGCCAAGGTCTGCGCCAACGACTTCTGGTTCCGCAGCCTCGCTTGGCGAAGCGACAGCCTGTAGTTTTACTTCCTCCGCCATTGCGCCGCGCCTTATGATTTCGGTTGCGAGCCTTTGAATCTGGCGTTCTTCTTCAATCCGCTTCAGGACCGCATCCGCGATGAATTGGGCGTCGAGTTCAAGTTTCTGGTGGCGGGCAAGCTTGGTGGCGATGGCTTCTGCGACGGCATCGGATATCCGCTCCAAATTGCGCCCGGTTGTGATTGCCGTCACAATATAGTCGAGGGCTTTCAGCGTCGCGATGTTAAGGGGGGGGGGGGTTAACCTTCCCGCTTTCGAACTCAATCTGCTGTTCCATTTACTAGCTCCCCAAGCCCATCCAGCAGAATGCTGGACAAATGGCCGACCAGCAAGCAAAGCTTAACTACCGATGCTGATTGTACCTGGTGCTTATGTCAAAGTCAAGGGCTCCGGCAAATTTCGCGAAAAAAGTCTACCCCATCCTCAACAGCCCGCCCGCTTCGTGCACATCCCGCTGCACATCCGACCAAACCGCCAATCCCGGTATCTCCGCTCCCGTCGCCAGGTTGACCAGCCTGCCCGCTTCGAAGTCCGCCTCCACTTCGTCGCCGGACGAAACAGGCGGCGAGGCCGGGTCGAACGAAGCGAGGCCGCGGCAGATTCCGACGGGGAAGCCGCCGTTTATCGCGTTTCTAAGGTAAATCGCGCCGAAGCTTTCGGCGATGAGCGCGGCGATTCCTAGCGAGCGGAAGCAATCCACCGCCTGCTGGCGGCTCGACCCGCAGCCGAAGTTGGCGCCGGCGATCACAATGTCGCCCTGCCCCGCCTTCTGCGGAAAGTCCTTCCAGCCCGAAAGGTTGCCGAGTGCGTACTTCGCCATCTCGGCAAGGTCGGTCACCGCCAGGTGAGCGTTGTGGAAAATCATGTCCGTGTCGATGTCTGATATAAGGCGCCCGTCCGGGCCGGTGAGGACCCAGGCGCGGCCGCGAAAGACAAGGGGATGGCTCATCGGGCGGGGATTTTAGCACTTCCGGCTCGGAATTAGCCAAAAAGCGCGTGCGGACTACTTCGTCCAGCGTTCCTGTGCTAAAATCCTCGCGCTTCAAGGAGGTATTCTGATGGAAACGGTAGTTTTGTCCGCCGAGCCGCGCGCGGCCGCAGGGAGCTCTGCGGCGGGACGGCTCAGGCGGGCGGGTTTTCTGCCCGCGAACATTTACGGCGCGGGCATAGAGGGCTCCATTCCGGTGCAGTTGTCGAAGCGGGAAGCGGAGAGCCAAATCACTCGCGCAGCCAAGGAATACAGCAGCGCGGGAAAGAATCCCAAGGACGTCGTTTACACGATCAAGGTCGGCAAGGACGAATATCGGGCTAAGCTCGGCGAGGTCCAGCGCGACGTGATCAGCCGTGAGTTCATTCATCTGGACTTCGTCGTTTCAGGCGAGGAAGAATAAGAGAGCTTACTATGGGCATGGAACAGGCCGTACTCGAACGAAACACCCTTCAGGTAGTGATGGACGTGCTCAACGACGTGGGAGGAAGCACCTCGCCGATACCCACGCTGGAAGAGGATGTCTACCGCCTGAGAGACCGGGAGCGGGAGTACACGATTTCCCCGGTGGAAAATCACGACTACGGCAAGCTGTATCACGCGCCTCCGTCGGGCGGGGTGCCCGGAGAGATTGTTTATTTCCTGGACACTCACCAGCGCACCCAGCTTATCGGGCATTACTACACGAGCCTCGGGCTGCAAGTGCCGGTCCACTACAGCATCATAATGTGCCTGATTCTGGAACGGCGGGAGCGCAGCTTCAAGGTTTGGCGCAACCCCGTGCTGGAGCATTTCGTCATCCTGCCCTTCGCGTTTCTTGAAGACAACCGGGCCGTTCACGAGCCGCGCGAAGGCGTAAAGGTTGTGGACTCTGGAATCGATTCGCCCGACTACACTCAAATGCGCGTGCAGAGCATCCACGCGGCGTTCGCCGAGAAGGAACGTCTGAAGCTGGAACTGCTTGCGGCGTGGAAGCGTGAGACCGCGGGCGCTTCGGCCGAGTACCTGCTTCACAACGGCAGCGATCTGGAGAACCCGAACGACGCGCTCGACCCGCGCATCATCGGATGGAGCAAGAACGTTTATCTTCCGTTCAAAGGCGCGAAAGAAGCGAACGTGCGCCACCTGGAACTCAAAAGCTTCCAGCGCACTGCGGTCTTCAAGCTGGAGCGGGAAGACGACCATGGCGCGAGCCGCAAGTACATGTGGTTCCTTAAGCTCCGCGAACACGCAAGGCACGGACCGGAGTTCGGACTTATCAAGCCCGAAATAATCGCGGATTCGGACCAGGCGGCGATAGAAAAGGCGGACTGGCTCACCTATGTGCTTTTGAAGGAGCGGCAGCCCGCGACTTTCCCCGCTACCAACTGGGACAAGCTGATATTCCCCATCAAGCTATGCCGCACGTATCTTGAAGGAATAGTGCCGACTCACGAAACCATCCGGTCGTTCTTCGACCGATCGTAGTAACCGACCGGAGTTATCCGGAAATCAGGCTTAAGCCGTCAGGAGAGCGATATGCAGGAAAAGACTGATTGGAGATCGAATTGCAAGTTCCCCGAGTACGTCAACTTCGACTTCGGGCCCATCGGAAAGGCGATGTCGACCAAGGTCAACCCAAACACAGCGGCCGAGTTTCATTTCTGGCTCGCGGAGGGCAACGAATCGGTCGAGCTGGGCAACATCGTCGCCTGCGTGACGGACAACGGCCACGTGACCATCGGAACGGTCGTCGAGCTGCGCGCGATCATGGATATCGACAATTACCTGACGGACTACATCAGCCACGATTTCGGCGACCCCACAATCGAGCCGCCTTCCGACATCGCGGAAATGGTGATCGCGAAGGTTCTCGTAATTAAAAACACGGAAGACCGCGTCAAGCCGCTCGCCCGCGGCCAGGTTTACTTCTCCACGCCGATGGGCGTCGCTTGGGGGCTTGGCATGGCGGACTACGTCCAGAAGGGGGAGGGCGTTCCGATAGGCGTGATGGAGAACGGCGACGGAAGCTACATCCCGATTTTTCTCGACGACACGTTCCTGCTCGGCCCCGAAGGCTCGCACATGAACATGTCCGGCATATCCGGTCTCGCAACCAAAACCTCGCTCGTCGAATTCCTGCTCAAGAGCATCCTCGACAAAATGACGAAGAGCCAGAAGCGGCGCATCGCGGCCGTCTTTTTCAACGTCAAGGGCAAGGACATGCTCTACCTTGACAAACCGAATCCGGTGTACGACGGCACGAACGACGACGACCCCTACATCCAAAAGTGCCGCCGCATGTACAAGGAACTGCAGGTCGAGCTGAAGCCGTTCGAAAACGTACGCGTGTTCGCGCCGTACGACCGGCGCTACGAAGGCCACACGAAAAGCTTCCGCCGCGACGGAAAGGTCGAGTACTTCATCTGGGAACTTGGCCAAATTGTGGACGACATCCCCAACCTGTTCGATCCCGAAGTATGGGACGAGCCGGTCGAAGCATGCTGGGTAGACATCATCGAGCAAATCGAGCGCCAGCCGCTGCGCACTTACGACGAGCTGATGGCTTGGCTGCACGAAGAGCGCCGCACCGTGGCCCATACGAAAGTCACCCACTGGCGCGGCCATATCAAGGAAGTGTTCTACAAGGCGCTGAAAAACATAGACTCGCTGGCCGGATTGTATGAAGGACTGATCTGCACGGGCGGCATAGACCCCGTGGACATCCCGTTGAACGACCTGCACAACGGAAGCATCTTCGTAATAGACATCCAGTCGCTCAACGACCGCGGCCAGATGATGGTGTTCAACAAGATATTGAAGCGCGTTTACAACATTCTCGTGGACAAGAACGAGAAGAAGGACTTCGACACCTGCATCTTCTTCATTGACGAGTTGAACAAATTCGCGCCCCGCGACGTGAACGTGCGCGCGCCCATCAAGCAGTCGCTCATCGAAATCGCCGCACGCGGCCGTTCGCTCGGTGTCTCGCTGTTCGGCGTCGAGCAGTTCATGAGCCAGATCGACCGCCAGGTCGTGGACAACTCCTCCACGATAATCTACGGCCGAACCGGACCCGCGGAGCTGATGACCGTCGAATACTCGTGGCTGACCGAAGAAGTTCGCAACCGCCTGACGACGATTCCCAGAGGAACGTTTCTGTTGAAGCATGCGAAATTCGTCCAGCCCGTCTTCGTAAAGTTCCCCTACCCAACCTGCGTACCCGGCGACCAGTACGACGAGCCGGAGGAAGCCGTCGTCGAACGCAAGGTCGGCGTGTTCGGCTTCGCGAAGGCGGAGTAGGGGGCGGCACGGATGCCCCAAGGACGTTTGCAGGAAATTCTGCTGCGACATCGCACATTAAAACCGCGGCGACCAAATATACGACCGAAGGATCGCGTCGTCGCGGAATAACACGATCAAATTGAGCGCGACAAGCGGCGCGTTCTTGCCCCGCGGAATGTGCGCGGAACCTACGCGGAACCTGCGCGCCCAAGCGCGACGCGCCGGAAACGCAACCGCGAAGGCACGAAGGCGCGAAGACGCGAAGACGCGAAGGTGCAGAGACGCGAAGGCGCGAATACGCGATTGCCGGGCAGCGCGAAGACTGGAAAGCGCCAAAACGACAAATCTCAAAGGCGCTTGGCGGCGAATCGATCTAGGCTTTTTT
>JABRWB010000067.1 GCA_039961635.1 bacterium | reverse complement strand
TCCGCGATTTCACTTCCACGAACGGTACCGCAGCCCACCTTTTCACCGAAAGCGAAGTGGGCGTGCGCATCTGCACCGCGCGCGTGACGGACGATTCGTTCCTCGCGACAACAAAGAGCGTCACCGTCATCGTTTATCCCCCCGAAGGCGGCCCGGTGCCCCAGCCCCCGGTGGCGATTGCCTCCGGATGGCCATTAATAGGGGATGCGCCGCTCGAAACCGTTTTGAGCTGCAATTCCTCATACGATCCCGACGGCGAAATAGTCAAGTACGAATGGGATTTCGATGGTGACGGCCTTTCGGACTGGCAATCGTATCAATCCGATCATGTAAGTCACATTTTTGATGCCGGAATTTGGAACGTGACACTACGGGTTACGGACAACGACGGATTGATGGCTACGAATGAAATCACTGTTATTTCGAATGCAATTTCGCTTTACTGGCAAAATGAGCTTGTTCAGCAGTTATTTCCAGGTGAGCGCGGTGACAGCCACTTGAGAGTAGGTCCCGGGTATCTGGGTGTAGGCGCTGCTGTGTCGCCAACCACCGGGGAACTGTGCGTTATTTACGCTGTTGATGACAAATCCTTGCCTATGTACCGCGACGAACGCATCAGAATGGCCTGGAAAGGAGGCGCTGGGGGGGATAATTGGAGATTTGAAGATTTTTACATCGACGCGGATATGAACTCGGTGTCAATTCCAACGCGACCCGTATTCCTTGCAGACGGGACTTTAGTTTTCGGAACCTTTATTTCATCGCCTAGTGCCTGGGAGCAAGCGATTCTTGTCACGCGCAAACCTACTAGTGAAATCGATATCGTCTATGCCGGCGGCTTTATGTACGACCAATACTATGAACGCGACTGGCTTGATGTAAGCGCAAATGCAATTCAGCATACTGTTGGATTTCTATACAGGAACGGGGAAGATGGCGAGGATTATAATTTTGCCGAGTTAACAGGGGATACACTTACAGAAAGCAATCCGTTTGCGGACTGGGATGAAGGACCGTTTAGAGTAGGCGATGTTAGATACTTCGACCAAATCCCATGTATATTGCAGCTTTGGAATACAACATCCATTATAAGCAAACAGGGAGAAGAGTGGCTGGGCGATTTGGTTACTACGCGTTCTGTCGACCGCGCCAAAATTGGGATTTCTTCAAGCGGCCTAAGCGTTCATTATGGCGCAGACAAATGTATGTACAGATTCTTTAAGCAAGGATCGATTTGGCAGCAAAATCCACTTTTGCTTCAGGAATATCCACAATATCGAGGTTATATTGAGGCAAAGAGTATTGATCAACACTGGTGTTATCTCTCGTATTTCTTCTTTGAAGATGACCGGCTATCTTTGCTGTATGAAAACGGCACAGGATACGTGGTTGAGCCAATTGCCGACCATTATTTGGGCAGCGCCGCAAGCTATTGCATGGCTGTGAGCAATGAAAAAATATACGTTGCGGAAGTCGACTCCATTCAGCTGACGATTACGCTTTACAGCCGTGACATTCCTTTATGGTAGCCAATGGGAAAGAAGATTTAACTCCGTTTTAGGTATAGGATTCAGTTGAAATGCCTGCTTGGAGGTTTTTTTTCCCGCTTTTATATAAATCCGTAGGCATCCATCTACTACCCCGGCACGCCAAAGAACTCCGACAGGTCGCTTGCGCCGATTATCTCCGCGGCGGTGTCTATAAGCGGCTTCAAATTCCTATCCGCGCCGTCCAGGTGCGGGATCGCGTGATCGATTCTCACGAGGTCGTACACCCACTGCGTCCCCGCGCCGGGCGCGCCCGTCGCATCCAGCTTTTTCCTTCCCGCGGCGACGCCCGCTGTCACTTCCTGCCGCCCAGTGCGGAACGAAAGCGCCTCGGTTGCGCAAAGAAGCTCGATTGCGAGTACGTTCCTTGCGTTCTCCACGACGCGGCGGGCTTTGCGCGCCGCCCAGGCGCCCATGCTTACGTGATCCTCCGCGTTGGCCGACGTCGGAATCGAGTCCACGCACGCCGGATGCGCAAGCGTCTTGTTCTCGCTGACGAGCGACGCCGCGGTGTACTGCGCGAGCATATACCCGGAGTTGATTCCCACGGGATTGTCTATGAGGCATCCCGGCAGGCCGCGGCTGTGGTTGGGATCGAGCAGCGTCTGGATGCGCCGCTCGCTTATCGAAGCTATTTCCGCGATCGCGATCGCGAGCATGTCCAGCGCCATCGCAAGCGGCTCGCCGTGGAAGTGGCCCTCCTCGAAGTGCAGCCGCTTCGACCAGCCGTCGGCGGGGGGGGACTTTTCGACTTCGTCCGCGGTGAAGAAAATCGGGTCGTCGGTGATCGCGCCGAGATGGGTTTCGATCGTTTCACCCGCGTACGCGATCGCGTCGCGCGCCGCGCCGTGCACCTGCGGAATGCAGCGCACCGAATACGGGTCATGCACCTGCGCGGAGCGGTTGACCAGCTCGCTGCCAGCGGTCATCCGGCGCACGTGGCCGGCGGAAATTGCCGCGCCGCGGTGTTTGTAAACCGAAAAAACGATTTCATCGAACGCGCGCGTCGCGCCCAGAAGCGATTCCATCGTAACCGCGCCCGCAGCATCCGCCCAGTCCAGAAGCCGCCGCGCGTCGTGAAGCGCAAGCGCGGCCTGCGCGGCCATAACGGACGTGCCGTTGAGCAGCGCCAGCCCTTCCTTGCATTTGAGCTCGAACGCGTCGCCGACGGAAACGGGAATCCCGCCCGTCGTGCTCGTGTTGAGTTCCGCTAGATTCGCGTATTCTTTTCCGCGATAGCGCACCGGGCCTTTGCCGATGAGCGAAAGCGCGAGGTGCGCCATCGGCGCGAGGTCGCCGCTGGCTCCTACCGAGCCCTGCTCCGGGACGACGGGCAGCGCGCCGCTGTTCAGCATTTCCACGAGCCGCGATAAAAGTTCGTACCGCACTCCGGAACGTCCGGCAGCAAGCGTGTTCGCGCGCACGAGCATAACCGCGCGCACGACTTCGTCGGAAAACGCGGGGCCGGTGCCGGTGCAGTGGCTGACGATCAAATTCTCCTGGAGTTTGTGCGCGGCATCCATGTCATGCAGCCGCCTGTCCTTGAGCGTGCCGAAACCGGTCGTCACGCCGTATATCATCCGGCGTCGCAGCTCCTTTTCGGTTTCGCCGGGGGGGGAGTATAGCGATTCCTTCACATACTTTTCCATCCACGCGCGCATCCTGTCAAGGCGAAGCTTCACTTCCGGCGCGATTTCCACCTTCGCCCCACGCCGCGCGACGCGCACGATTTCCTCGACTGAAAGACTTCCGCCGGTGATTACAACAGGATGCCCGCTGTCATCCATAATGCGCTCTCCCTATTCCCTTTCGGCGAGTATGGATCGCAGCTCGCCCGCAAGTCCGCCAAGCGGAACCGTGGATTGCCCCTTGCGCGCCTTCAGCCATTCGTCGCGGTTCTTGATGTCCGCGGTCGCGGCAGGCTCTTTGCGTGTGATTCGCAAATCCTTGATCGACGCGGTGCCGGCGGCGAACTCGTCCGTGCCGATTATCACCGCGACGGGAATGACCTGGCGGTCGGCGTACTTCAGTTGCTTGCCGATGCCCTTCTCGTCTCCCATGTAAACCTCGGTACGGATTCCTTCCGCGCGCAGCTTTCCCGCGATTGCGAAATAATCCGAGAGCCGCGATTTGTCCATAACCGTGACGAGCACGTCCGCGGTGGAAGGGCGCGCCGCGGCCATTCCGAGCGCGGCCATCGCTGCGACCAGCCTGTCCACGCCTATCGAAACGCCGGTAGCGGGAATGCTTTTGCCGATGAATTTTTCGATAAGCGTGTCGTACCTTCCGCCGGCGGCGACGCTTCCGAATTCCGGCGCGTCAACAAGCACCGCTTCGAACACCGGCCCGGTGTAATACTCCAGGCCGCGCGCGATCGAAAGGTCTATGCACGCGCGCCCGTCCGAAACTCCCAGCGAATCGAGATAGCCGGAGATTTCATCCAGCTCGGACAGGCCCGCCTCCGCATCCTCGATACCGGAAAGCAATTCGCGCGCGGCCGCAATCGTCTCCGCGCGCGCAGCGCGGTTCAGCGAAAGAAATTGCTCGATTTTCGAGATTGCTTCGCCGGGCAATTCGAGGCCGCGGATTTTGTCGCCCGACGCGTCCACGCGCCCCGGCCCGAGCTCCAGCAGAACCGCGTCCAGCCCCTGCTTGTCGAGCTTGTCAAGGACGCGCATAACTGACGCGCCCATATCGCGCGCGATCCCGGCGAAATCCAGCATCCCGTTGAGTATCTTGCGGTTGCTGATGCGCAGCCGGAAATCGAGCGAAAGCGATGAAAGCGAATCACACATCGCGGCGATTATCTCCGCATCCGCCGCCATACCCGTCGAGCCTACGGTGTCTATATCGAATTGGATAAACTCGCGGTAGCGCCCGGGATCGGGCTTGTCGAACCGCCAGACGGGCTGCACCTGGTAGCGCTTGACAGGCAGCGGCAGCTCCGGATACTGCGCGATGACGCGGCAGAGCGGCACCGTCAGGTCGTAGCGAAGCCCCACGTCCGCGCCGTCGCGGTCCTTGAAAAGGTAAATCTGTTTGTTCGCTTCCTCGCCGTAACCGAGAAGGGTTTCCTTCGCTTCCAGCGCGGGCGTTCCGAGCGGGACGAATCCGTATTTTTCGTACGTTGTGCGCACTGCATCAATCACGCGGTCGCGCGCAAGCATCTCCGCGGGAAGAATGTCGCGGAATCCTTTAAGCGTCCTCGGTTCGACGGGCGACATATCGGTATCCTTCGGTGCGGCGGCGTATGCAGCCGTGAAATTCAAATACCGACGCTGGGATTTGAACCCAGAACCTCTTGATCCACAGTCAAGCGCTCTAACCGGGTTGAGCTACGTCGGCATGCGGAACGGGCATTATACCCACGCGTCCGCATGGCGGTCAACGAGTCTGCGGCCGCAGCCAAGACGCGACCAAGCGAAATGATGTATAATCGTCGCGGGCGCCTTGATCGGTCCGGATTTGTTACAGGGGGAAAAGTGGCGGAAAAGGGAAAGTCCGCTGGACGCGTTCTCGTCGTGGACGACGAGAAAATGATTCGCGAGCTGATTTCGGCGACACTCAAACACGCGGGTATCGAATGCACCTTGGCGGAAACCGGCCAGGAGGGGCTTGCAAGGTTGAAGGAGCATCCTTTTGAGCTGCTCCTGACCGACCTGCGGATGCCGAAAATGCACGGCTACGATTTAATCGTGCAGGCGATGGCGCTGAATCCGCCCCCTCTTGTCATTGTCGTCTCGGTTATTGACGACTCGCGGATACTCAAAGAGCTTTTGGCCCAAGGAGTTTCGGGCTTCATCCCAAAACCGTTCGAGCCGTCGGTCTTGCTGGCTTACGTTCAGCGGTTCTTGAAGCACGCCGATACGGAAAGGCATTACCGCAATGAAATAGAGGAACACAGGAAGCGCGTGGATTCGCTTCAAGTGCATTTCGCATCGCTTGTCCGTGAACTGGAAGACAAAAAGGCGGCGGCGGAGGAAGGATTCAAAGGTTCCGCCGAAATCCTCAGCCGTATGATTGAGGGACGGGAATATTTCAAGGGAAGCCACAGCGGCCGTGTCGCAAAATTGGCGTGCGACATTGCAAGGCGGATCGGTCAGAACGAGGAGTTCGTGAAGCACCTGTATGTGGCATCGCTGCTGCATCAAATCGGGTACATCGCCCTGCCCGACGAGGTGCTGGCGGTGCCGCCGCAAAATTTGGATGCCGAGAAAAGGGAGATATACCGGAAGTTCCCGAGGCTCGGAGCAATGCTCATAAAGGAAATGACCGATGCAACCGAAGTATCGGAAATCGTCGAGTTTCACCAGGAAAGGTACAACGGCAGCGGGTATCCCGACGGGCTCGCCGGCGACGCGATTCCGCTTGGTGCAAGGATTCTTTCGCTCGCGGACGAGGTGGACGAAACCTTGAACGGCAGAAAAACGGGAGTGCGACATTCGCGAAAATCGGCTTTGGACTTGGTCTGTGCCGGCATGGGAACAAAATTCGATCCAAATCTCAAGCCTGCGATTGCAGCGATTCTTTCGGAAGAAGAATCCGCGCCAAAAACTCCTTCGATGGACATTCCGGTGGATGAGCTGAAGCTTCGGGATGTTGTCGCGGACAATGTATACGATGCCAATGGAATCCTGCTGATAAGCGCCGACACTCTTGTGACTCCGTTCGTGATGGAGCGCATCAAGTCAATGCGAGATTTTGGCAAAATGCCGCGCACGATCAAGGTCAGGCGCGGATAGCCGTCAACCGGTTTTTCCAAAGTGCTCGAAACCGCTTTCCATGAGCGGGTATAGCTTTCCATGGCGGTTAACCACGAGTTTTTTACCGCGAGTCATCTCGCCGATGCGCATCGCCTTCCCCCCCTTGCGGTAAAGCTCGATTATGTAATTTTGCGAGGGCGCGGCTTTCGCAAAAAAGCCCGCCCTATCCAATGCGTCCGGCGGAACCGTGAATAGAAGCTGGTAATCCTCGGCAGAATCCAGAATGAAGCGTTCCAGATACGTGGACTCGTATCCGATATCCCGGCCGCCTTCGCGCAATTCTGGGGATTTTTCGAGCATTCCCGTGTATCGCTCCACTTCCGGATGAGCCCGGAATTCTCCCAGCTCGAGCACGCATCCGGTTCCGCCGGCCTCGCATAGAAGCCTGACGCTCTTGGCGATGCTGTCGGACGTGTCCAGCATCGCGGTGGCAAGTCCGCGCGCCGCAAGTATTCGGCCGGTCTTGATTTGTGCGACGGGTCTGGTGAAGGTCTTCACGGACTCGGGAAACCCGGATATATCAGGAACGATATGTCTCGGCAAGCCGGAAAGCGCGGGGTACAACACTTCCATTCCTGTCCTTGCGAGGCCGATGTCCCCGGTTACAAGGATGTGATCGCCCGGCGCGGCGCCAGCACGGCCGACCGCCAGCCCGTTTTCCGCGATGCCCAGCACCGTCACCGATACAATCCAGCACTGGGACGAAACCAGGTCGCCGCCGAAAACGCGGACTCGGAACGCGCGCGAGGCCTTCGCGACGCCCTTCGTGAAGGCGGAGATTTCCGCATCTTTGGTTTCCGGCGGGATTCCAAGGCTCACCAGGTATCCCACCGGCAATCCCCCGCATGCGGCTATGTCGCTCACGTTTACGGCAAGCGATTTCCAACCAAGGTTGAACAGCGAGCCAAGCCGGTCTCGCGGATCCGCGTATTCGGGGCGCGTCGGCCGCGGTATCGTTCGCTTTTCGGGCAATATAAAGTGCGTTCCTTCAACCAACATGTCCGTGGTTGAAAGTAGGCTGAATTTTCCCGTGTTCCAAACCGCGCAATCGTCGCCGAGCGGCACTTTTGCAGCCTCCTGCAACGCGAATAGCGCGGGACCGCCAAAAACCGAACGCGCGTCGAAATTTCCATCCAGCAGCGCGCGGCGTACAGACGCCTCGGTATCCGCGCCGTAGGGGCCCGGCGGCAGCTTCGGCGCGCCAAGCGCCCTCCACGCTGCGCCTATGATTTTCTCCTCTCTGGATTTGTAAATCACTGCGCAAGTATAACAACAGGTCGAGCGCGCGGCTTTTTCACTTGCGGGAAGGCGATTGGCCGCAAATGAGGATAGGTAATATAATCCCGAGGCCATCGCCGGGGGAAGCGGCGCAAGGCGGAATCCAGGTATTCATTTTGCATTATGACTGTAGAGTGGAACATAAGCATGTCGACCGGCGTGGCCGAGATCGACGAGCAGCACAAAAGAATCGTGTCCAAGATGAACGAGCTGATCGCGGCCGTACGCGAAGGCCGGGGCGTCGAAGAGTGCGAGGAGATTCTGCTGTTTTTGAAGAGCTACATTCCCGACCATTTCGCGCGGGAAAAGGCGATAATGAAGAGGCTGAAGTACCCTTACATTGAGGATCACATAGACGAGCACAATGCGTTTCTTGAGGATTTTGTGATGCTCGCCTCCGAATACAAGCGGGACGGCGGGAGCGTGCGGCTCGCGAGGAAGCTGCAGAGGATGCTGCTGGATTGGTTCACATCCCACATCTCCTCCACCGACAAGCGGCTGGGCGACCACATACGCGAAAAGCTGGCCTCGAAAAAGCGAGGCAAGATTTGAAACAGCCGGAACGCGCGTTTTCGCAAATGCAGGGTATACCCTATCTATGAGGTATAATCTCGCTTCATGATGGTGACCAGGCCGGAAGCCGCAGTTTCACGCGAAATAGAGCAGGCGCATGCCGACCTTCAGCGCGTGATTGAAAGCGTCGAAAGCGTGATTTTCGGCAAGCGGCGCGTCGTCGAGTACCTGCTTATCTCGATGTTGTCCGGCGGCCATGTCCTTATCGAGGACGTGCCCGGCGTCGGCAAAACGATGCTTTCCCGCGCACTCGCCAAAAGTGTGGAGCTGGACTTCAAGCGAATCCAGTTCACGCCAGACCTGCTGCCGTCCGACTTAACCGGAAACATGGTCTACAACCAGAAAACGGGCGAGTTTTACTTCAAACAGGGCCCCCTGTTCGCCAATATGGTGCTTGCGGACGAAATCAACCGCACTAGCCCGAGAACACAATCCGCTCTTCTTGAAGCGATGGAAGAACAGCAGGTGACTGTTGACGGAATCGCGCATGAACTGCCCTATCCTTTTTTTGTGATCGCCACGCAGAATCCTATCGAACACCAGGGCACCTATGCACTTCCCGAAGCCCAGCTGGACCGGTTTTTGCTTAAAGTGAGGGTTGGATATCCGGCGGACTCCGAGGAAATGGCGATACTTGAAAGCCAGCAGGTCAGGCATCCCATCGAAGACGTCACTCCCGTGATAAGTCCCGCGCGGCTAATGGAGCTTCGGGAGTTGGTCAAGACCGTGCATATCACGCAGTCGATAAGACGGTACATCGTCCGAATCGTCAACGAAACGCGCCACCATCCCGATGTGCTGGTCGGATGCAGCCCGCGCGGTTCGCTCGGCCTTGGCCGCGCCGCCCAGGCGGCCGCGGTGCTCGCGCGTCGCGACTACGTTGTACCGGACGACATACAGGAGATGGCGCCGCTTGTCCTCGGCCACAGGCTGTTTTTGCTGACGGAGTCGCAACTGGCGGGCGTTACCCCGCGCAGGATAGTGGACGACATAATTTCGCGCGTGCCCGTTCCCGCGGAGTAGGTGAGGCCGGTGATAAGCCCCGTCCTCGTTGTGCTCTTCATACTCGACATCATAATAATCGGCGTCGCGCTTTACAAAAATTATACGCCGCTGATTCCCTATTCCGTCCTCGCGCTCGCATTGCTTTTGATTTGGGCAGGCATCTGGCACCTGCTTTCAAGCAGGTGGGGCATCCAAAAGATCATGTTTTCGAAAACTTCGTTTGCGGTTATTTTTCTCGCCTTCTTCGCCGCAGGCGTAAGCATGATTTTTTCAACACACCTGCTTGTTTACACGGCCGTTTTTATTTTCACAAGTCTGGTGATCATATTTTTCTGGTCGCTCTTTTCGAGTGCCGGACTTACCGTCAGGCGGGAGCACCTGCGCGTAGCTCTGGTCGGCCAACCGATGACGATCACCATCACGCTTCGCAACGCGTCCAGATGGCCGAGATTCGCGGTCATCGGATTCGACTACTTCCCGGCAGTCAGCCGCGAGGCCGGATATCAGGAGATGTGCTTTGTCAGCATTCGCGGCGGAAGCGAAGTTCCGCTGACTTACGAGGCGGTCCCCACGCTTCGCGGCGACTGGAAAGTCGGCCCCTTCTACTTCTGGGGCGGCGATCCGTTCGGTTTTTTCAAACACGAGAGGCTTGTCGAGGAATATACCGAGCTGGTGGTCATCCCCGTGCCGTTCCGCGTCAAGCTTTCGATGTTGGACAGCGTTAGCTTGCGAGCCAAGGACGAGGCCTCCACGATTCCCCTCGCCGGTGAGTCCGTCGAGTTTCTGGGCGTGCGCGAATACAAGGAGGGGGACAGCATGCGAAAGATTCATTGGATGTCCTCCGCCAAAAATCCGAAATTAATCACCAAACAGTTCGAGCGCAACGTCGCATCCACGATGTCCTTCCTTCTCGTCAACACTCCAGAAATGAGCGCGGGCGATAACCCGGAGAAAACCCCCTTGGAGGACGCACTTAAAATAATCATTTCGCTCGCACAGGCGGCGGTGAAGCTTGGCTACCAGGTCAGCTTCACCCATCTCGGAAGCGGCGTCGAGCGCGACACCCGCGCCGGAACCGGTCAATCGTTTTTTTACGACCTGTCGCTTGTCCTCGCGAGAATTGGAAAGGGCGAACCGGTTAATCTAAGCGCGGAGCTTCCATGGATCGCGGCATCGGTGCCCGAAGGCAGCACGCTGATGGTATTTGCTCCCTCGGTTCGCCCGATTGAAAAAGAAATTTACCACCAGTTCGGAATGCGTTTCAGGCAAGTAACCGTCGTCCACTTCGACTTGGAAAGCTACAGCAAGGGAATCCAGCCTGGCCCTCTTTCACGCACTTCGGAATCGTTCGGTTTCTTCGCCTACAAAATCGCCTACGGCGACGATTTGAAACGGGTCACCGATAAGATTCTCCGGCTTGGAAGAAAGGAGGTTTCTCGTGCCGTATAAGAAACCAGGCTCGCAAGATACCTCCGCGGCCGGGATTTTCGGCGTGCCGGGCCGAATCTGGCTCTACGTTTTCACGGGCGCCGCGACGGTCTTCGGAATCCAGTTGCTTTACCTGGCAAACGACGACCTGAAGTTGAATATCGGCCTTACTTCCGCAGTCGTCGTTGGATTCGCCTTCAGCTATTTTATTTCGGCCGCATATCACAGGTTCATCGTCGTATTGCTGGACATAGCCGCGATTTCGATTTTCATCTCTTCGATCCTGAAGGTCAAGGCCAACTCGACCGCCTGGGGAACCGAGTTCGGCGTGCTTCTCGGAGTGCTTATCGCTCTCTACAGCTTCCGCGCGTTCAGCGACCGGGATCACAGGGTGATCTTGGCGGCGTGCCTGGTGATAATGCTTCTGGCAAGCGTCGCCAGCTATGACGTGAAATTGATGTTCATACTGCCGCTGTTCATATTCTGCGCGTTCGCAAGCCTGTATATCGCAAACAACATCAGCCTTTCCGAAAAGATTCCATACATGGCAAGCGAGCTTGGGGCGGCGCGCTCGATAGTTTATCTAGCCGGGAGGACCACGGCGGCCGCTTTGTTCGCCAGCGTACTTATTTATATGGTGGTGCCGCATGGCAAGGGCATCCACAACCCTCGCTTCAGAATGCCCAAAGCGTCGTTCATAAGCGAAGAGGATATGGAATCGCTCGAGGAGCCGGAAATCGAGCAGCTTAAACAAAACAGTTACAGCGGCTTTTCCGACGAATTCAATTTGTCCCGGGGCGGGGACATCGAACTCAAGAACGACCCGGTGCTTCTTGTACGCGGCACGCTTAACGACTACCTGCGCGGAAAAGTGTTCGATATTTACACGGGCACCGGATGGGAGCAGGACAAAGACGATTGGATGAAAAAACATGCGCCCGAACACAAAAGTGCCGCAATGGGGGGGCCGACGAGGGATGACAGGTATGCGAGTGTCGCAGGCGACGTCACGCTGATACCGCTCGTGGATTTTCCGTCCCCCAAACTGGAGCAGCGGTTCAGAAGGAACAATCAGGATATTTTCGTCACGCGGAACAACATTTTTTCGTCGGGGCACAATGATGAGCTAAAGTATTCCACGCAGCATCTTGAGATATCGTTTTTGAAAAACGATCTTCCCATATTCTTTTCTCCATACCAGCCATACAGAGTCGAGGACGTAAGCAGAAAAACCGGGCCTTCCGGCGACCAGGATGATTTTGTCGCGTTCGCCGAGCCCGTATCCGACGCTTACAGCATTATTAAACCGGCATCCGATGCGCAGAAGCGGTCATACTTCCCCAAAGGCCTTCAATACAAGCTTTTCGTCCTTAGGCCTTCGTTTATTCCGGCGAAGCTGAAGGATTCCTTCGACAAACCGCCCGTGGAGCTAAGGAAGCATTACACGCAACTTCCAAAGTTGGTCACCGAGAACGCGCAGCTTGTCGATCTCGCCAAAAAGGTCGCCCGCGGCAAGAATCCCGATGCAGCGGTGACTATGTACGACAAAGTACGCAATATTTACGAATTCTTCGTAAGTTCCGGCGAATTCGAGTATTCGCTTCAGTATCCGGAGCTGCCCACCAGGGATGTGTTCGTCCCGGGAACGGCGCAGACCCAACAGATTGCCGAAATGGACGCAGCCGCACACTTCGTTTTCGTCACCAAGAAAGGCTATTGCGAATATTTCGCGAACGCGTTCGCGGTTTTCTGCAGGATAAACGGCATTCCAGCCAGAATCGTCACGGGTTACGCTCCGGGCACTTACAACTTCCTGCAAAACGGATTCGTCGTCGCTTCCCGCAATGCGCATTCCTGGGCGGAGGTTTATTTCGACGGCTTCGGTTGGGTCACATTCGATCCAACGCCGGCATCGTCCGATTTCCTGTCTGCCAGCGAGATTCAAAGCTTTCTTTCGAGCGCGTTCGATTTCATCCAGAAGTTGTTCGTGATCGATCCGACGGGCGTCCAGCAGGCCATCGCCGCGTTTTTCATCCTGCTGGGGCAGCGCCTCTACGAAGTCGCGATAGACAACGAGGTCACAAGCTTTTCGATTCTCGCTTTGCTGATTGGATTCCTAATTTGGAGCTGGTGGCGGAGACTTCCGAAACGTCTCACTCCCCCCGTTCCCAAGAATGCAGTCGTATCGGCCTACTATGCGGTCGAACGAGCCCTCGCCGCCGATGGATGGATAAGGCCGGAATCGACTACAACCGGGGCTTTTCTAAATCAGATGGCGGAACGGCTCGCGGGGCTTGGGCCTTCCCTGAAGGAATTTGCGGAGCTGTATTACTACTTCGCTTACAGCGGGAAAGAGCCGTCCGCCGAGGATTCGCAGCGCGCGGAGGCAATCGCGAGAGAAGTCGGCGCATTTCTGGAAGCTCAAAGAAAAAGGCGGAACGCGCGTGGGCAGGCTATTGATAATTAACGCCGACGACTTCGGCCGCACCCGCGAAATCAGCGCGGGCATACTTAAGGCGTTCAGCGCCGGCGTCGTGCTTTCAACAACCGCGATGGCCAATTTCGCGGACGACCGCGACATCGAGGCGCTGGCGGAATCGGGAATGGCGGCGGGGCTGCACTTCAATTTGACCGCCGGCCCGCCGGTGTCCGTGGTCCCACGGGAATTTCTGAATGCCGACGGAGAATTCGACCGCGCGCGCGCGGAAAACCTGCCGCTCGAAATCGTACGCGACGAACTCGAAGCGCAATGGGATTATCTGACGGGCCGCGGCCTTCGTCCGACGCACGTTGACGGACATCACCACGTGCACAAACACGCCCGCGTTCTGGGTGTTGTAATTGAATTTGCGCTCAGGCGCGGGCTGCCCGTGCGCCCCTGCACGCCCGGAGTGCGCAGCCAGCTCGCGAAGTATGGAATTGTGCATCCGGCGGATTTTTCGGACGCGTACTACGGCGCGGGAAAAATTTCCACGGCGGATTTCCTCCGGATTTTGGAGCTTTCGAACTCGGATTCGCTTGAAGTAATGTGCCATCCGGGGCTCACCTCGGAAGAGCTTGCCGATTCAAGCAGCTATTCCGCGGAGCGTGAAACGGAACTTTCGGTTTTATCAGATCCCGCGCTCGCCGGAACAATCCAAAGCTTGGGCTGGACAATCGGGTCGTATGCCGATTTGTAATTCCGTCGGCCGCCCGGGCTATAATCCCGCCGTGCCTCCGCCCTTGCATCCGCTCGGACTCCACATCGTCCTTTGGGAGCCAGAGATTCCGCCGAATACCGGAAACATAGCGCGCACCTGCGCGTGCACCGGATGCCGGCTGCACCTGGTCGGGCCGCTTGGATTCCAGATGCGCAATCCGCATGCCCGGCGCGCAGGTTTGGACTACTGGTCGCTCGTCGAATGGAAGCGCTGGACAAGTATGGAAGAGTTGTGGGCGGCGTATCCCTCCGTTAAATTCCCTCTTCAAACGGATGAATGGAACGATCCGGCAAGGCCCAAAACAGCTTGGTTCTATTCGACCAAGGGCAAGCTATTGCCATGGCGCGCTCCCGTGCGCTCGGGGGATTTTCTAGTATTCGGCCCCGAAACGCGCGGCCTGTCGGATGAAATGCTCGAAGCCGCGAAGGATCACGTTGTCGCGTTTCCCCAAATCGAAGGAACGCGAAGCTTGAACGTGAGCAATGCGGTGGCCGCCGCTGTGTATGTTCACTTGGCCATGTTGAAAACCAAAAGCTTGGGTAAAGAGCTCGATTCACAAGAACGCGGTACCATTTGACACGAATTGCGCAAGCCGATATATGCTGAATACGGCGTAATCGCAGTGGTAAACTCGCGACGCGTCGCTGATTCGCAAGGATGCTGCGATCTTTCGCTTCCGTATCGCCTTGCATCCGGCAATGCAACGATGTGGAGATTACTTTTGGAGGTGCCTTGGTTATGATTTTCGGCGTACCCAAAGAATCCACAACGGGCGAATTCCGCGTCGGGCTGACCCCTGGCGGCGTATCCGCCCTTGTTCATCGCGGCGCGACGGTTTATGTTGAAAAGGGGGCGGGTGAAAACGCCCACTTCACCGACGCGGACTACCGCGCGGTCGGCGCGGAGATCGCCTTCAGCGCCGAGGAGGCGATCGGGCGAGCCGACGTGATCGCCAAAATCAAGCTGCCCGAAAACTCCGAGCTGGACTATTATCGCGAAGGGCAAACCATTTGCGGCTTTCTGCATTTGCCGCTGGCGGCGCGCGAAACGCTCAACAAGGTGATCGGGATCGGGCTCACCGCAATCGGTTACGAGGAAATCCGGGATGAGGACGGGCACTACCCCGTTATTTATCCCATGAGCGAGCTGTGCGGACGGATGCTTCCGCAGATTGCCGCGCGTTACCTTGAGGTCGAAAACGGCGGACGCGGAGTGTTGTTGTCCGGAACCGCCGGAATTCCCGCCGCCGAAGTGATTATCGTAGGCGCAGGCACCGTTGGGACGCATGCAGCACAGGCGTTTTACGGCATTGGCTCGCACGTGACAGTCCTTGACAAAGACATAAGAAAATTGCAGGTGCTCGACCAGCTTCTCGGCGGAAAGGTAAACACGTTGCTGGCATCCAAGTACAACATCCGCAAATGCCTGGCGTACGCAGACGTTCTGATCGGAGCAATCCATTCCCCGTTCAAACTGGCCGAGCACATTATCAGCCGCCAGATGATCAAGCTTATGCGTCCGCGCGGCGTGGCCATCGACGTCGCAATCGACCAGGGCGGCTGTTTCGAAACCAGCCGGCCGACGAATATTTTCAACCCGACCTACGTGGTGGAAGGAATTACGCACTATTGCGTCCCGAACATGACATCTTCGGTCGCGCGCACAGCTTCCCATTCGATTACGAACGCGGCTGTTCCGTTCTTTTTCGACATTCTGGAATCCGGAGGCGTCGAGCAGGCGCTTTCGAAGGGCGGCGCTCTTTCAACTGGATGTTGCATACGCGCCGGCAAAGTCTGCCATCCGCTCGTCGAAGAAATTCTGGCGGGCCGGGCAGAAGTTCACTAAAGAGGAGATTCCCACCCAATGGTTTTAAGCAGCTTGTACAAGGACAAGTTGACTACATTCGAAAAGGCCTTGATGACCGTTAAAAGCGGAAATCAAATCTATATTCATCCGGGATGCGCAACTCCGCAAAGCCTCGTCGAGGCTTTGGGCGCCAGGCGCGACGACCTTTTCGACGTCAAAATCTTCCATATCCTGACATTCGGCGCCGCGCCTTATGTCGAGGAAGGCAACGAGGGGCATTTCAGGCACATCGCATTGTTCGCCGGCTCGAATGTGCGCAAGGCAATAGCCGAGGGACGCGCTGACTGGATGCCCATTCACCTGCACGAAATTCCAAAGCTCTGGTACACGGGCAGGATCAAGCTGGATGTGGCTTTGATCCATTGCTCCCCGCCTGACGAACATGGATTCGTCAGTTTGGGCGTGGACATCGGAACGACGCTCTCCGCGGTTCGCTGCGCCCGCAAAGTGATTGCGCAGGTGAATCCTCAGATGCCCCGCACGCTGGGCGATTCCTTCGTTCATCTCTCCAAAATAAACTACATCGTAGAAGTGGACGAGCCGATTGTCGAAGTACCGCAAGCACCGGAAATGACGGACGTTTACCGGGAAATCGGCAAAGTCGTCGCCGACGAAATCGATGACGGTGCTTGCCTGCAGATGGGAATCGGCGCAATACCCGACGCCGTCCTGATGTTCCTGCGGGAAAAACGCAATTTGGGCATCCACACCGAAATGTTCTCCGACGGCGTGCAGGCGCTTTTCGAGGAAGGCGTTATCAACTGCGAAAAGAAGAACATACACACGGGCAAAATCGTCGCCAGCTTCATGATGGGGACGAGAAAGCTGTACGACTTCGTCCACAACAATCCCGTGATCGAGATGCACCCGACGGAGTACGTCAACGATCCGTTTATCATTTCGCAGAACAAGAACATGATTTCCATCAACAGCGCGATTGCGGTGGACATAACCGGCCAAATATGCAGCGATTCGATTGGAAAATCAATTTACAGCGGCTTCGGCGGCCAGGTGGATTTCGTCCGGGGCGCGACGCGCAGCGAAGGCGGCAAAGCCATAATCGCGCTGCCTTCGTTGGCAAAGGACAAGTCCCGCATCGTTCCGCACCTTGAGCCGGGAGCCGGAATCGTCACTTCGCGTGCTGACGCAGACTATGTCGCCACCGAATACGGCATCGTCCATCTTTTCGGGCTGAACCTGAGGGAAAGGGCGAAGGCGCTTATCAGCATCGCGCACCCGGATCACCGGGAAGCGCTTGAGAAAGAAGCGGCTCTCCGTAACTTGCGGATTTAGCCGAAACGCGCCGAAACCGGGCATTTTTCGGGCTTCTGTGCTAATATTTTGCGGCTGGGCCGTTGTCGGCCGTTCAGACGGATGTCTATTCAATTCGGCGTTTCCACTTTAATTGACTTTGATGTGCCATTCGAGCGCAGACTCGACCTTATTCGGGCCGCCGGAATAAGGCGGATTGCAATTTCGGACGAGCGCAAAATTCCGCTTGCCCAGCCGGATATCCTTGTTCAGGTAAAAAAGGCCATCGGCCTTCGCAAGCTATCCGTTGACCACCTGCACGGTCCCATTTCGCCCCGGCTGGATTTCACGCTGGACGATCCCGACATTACCGACGCGACGCTTGCGGTTCACCGCCAGGCTGTGCGCTCATGCGTCGAACTCGGCACCCAGTATCTCGTCGTGCACGTTTCCAGCTATCCGGATCTCGCTTTTGCAGACCTGGGGGAAGCAACAAAGCGAACGACGGGCAGGCTTTTGGACCTGATTGACTACGCCAGGCCGTACGGAGTCGAAATCGTTATCGAAAACCAGCCTTACATCTACCGCAGCCAACGGCTGATAGACAACGTAATCGAGGAGTTTCCCGCCGAAGAGCTTAAAATCTGCCTGGATACATGCCATATCCAGATCGGCAATCCGGAACCGCTTGATTTCGTCAAAAGGTGGGCTGATCACATCGTGACAACACACCTTTCGGACAGCGACGGACTGGGCGACGATCATCTTATTCCGGGAACCAACGGATTCGCCTGGCACGAGTGTATGGCGATTCTCAAGCGAGCGGGCAGGCTGCGGTGTCTGATGTTCGAGAATTCAAGCTGGGGCAGCGAGCCGTTCGAGCCGTATCTCGATCGCACGGTGGATGCGGGCAGGTGGCTCTGCGAAATGTGGGAATCCATAGACCAGCCTGTAAAAGGCGGGATTAGGCAGGTCAGGGCTGCCGGCAGAGCTTGAGCGGGAGGACGGATGAATAAAGGGCGCATCTGGAAATACGGCGACGACATCAACACGGATGTTATTTTCCCGGGAAAATACACATATACGGTTACAGATCCCGCGGAGATGGCCGCGCACGCCTTGGAGGATCTCGATTCCGCTTTCGCGGCGGGCGTAGCCAAGGGCGACATCGTCGTTGCGGGCAAGAACTTCGGATGCGGCTCCAGCCGAGAGCAGGCCGCGATTTGCCTGGTCGCAAGCGGCGTATCAGCGGTGGTCGCCAAAAGCTTCGCGCGGATTTATTTCCGGAACGCTATCAACTGCGGTCTGATGGTTATCGCGTGTCCCGCGGCGGTGGATGCGGCGGAACACGGCGGCGAAATGGAGATCGACGAAGGTTGCGGTGTTATCCGCGTTTCAAATCGCGAGTTCGCGTTTCCCCCGTTTCCGCCCCAGGTGCGCAAAATCCTGGATGCCGGCGGGTTGATTCCTTACACAAAAGCTAGAATCGCCGGCGCTGAAATTTAGTCCAGCCGCGCTGCGCTTTTTTCAGCCCCCGGCGAGCGGCCAAAAGGCAATTTCCGAATAGGACACGCCTTCGCGCGTAAAGCTGCTTTCGTACAACACGATTCGGTCCGCGCGGCTTTCGATCGGACTGAATTTTGCATATTCAAGCTTTCCGGATGCGAGCGCGCGGATGGCTTTTTCGTTCGCAGCGCTTATCCTTTCGCCGGGTCGCGGCATCCGGAATCTTCCCAAGGTCAGATGCGCCCTGAACGGGCGTTCTTCCGGCTTGCACCAGCCGCGTACGGCTTCTTCGAGCGACAAAGCGAGCCGCGCGTAAGTTTTTTCTGCTTCGCCGCCTCTTTCGCCCCTTACGAAAAGCACGCGGGGAAGCCGCGGCGGCCCGAAAAAATCAAGGCAGTCGAAAGAAATTGGCAACGCCGGAAATCCGGCCGGGATTAATCCGACGGCTTCGCGGACCGCGTCAAGCTCCGCGCTTGGGACTTCGCCCAAGAACTTAAGGGTTAAATGATAGTTCGCGGCGGGAACCCACCGGATTTCGTCGAAATCGCGAGAGGCGCGCGCGGCGATGTCCGCAACCGCTTTCCGCGCATTCCCGGAAACAGGAAGAGCGAAAAAAACTCTGCTCATTCCTTCCGGAACGCCGATTTTTCCGCCGGCGACCATATGCCGTCGAGTCCTTTACTTTCCGTTTTTCGATGCGCCGCCGTTTTCCGTTTTCGTCTTTTCTTTCACGATGTTGATCGGGATCATGAACGAGTCGTAAATCACGAAATCCATCGGGACAGTCACCTTGACCTGTTTCTCTTCATCGGTGAGCAATCCTTCCGTGGAAACGCCTTGGGCTTCGGCCTGCTGTTGCTCCGGCGTCGGCGGACGAGGAATGACAATCATCAGAAGGTTGTTCGTTTCACCTTTCTGTATCTTTTCAAGCGCCTCGTCAATCGAGAGAATTTCCGGCCCGAGTGGAAGCGGGCCGCCGCTGACCGGAAAAAGCACGGTCCCCTTTCCGCCGAACTCGTTGTAAACGCTGACCAAGCCGCCGCCGCCCTGCACGATGAGCGAAGTCGAACCTGTTGGAAAGTCGCGCGGAATCCTGATTGTAAATTCCTGCTCTATCGAATCCTTGCGGAAGGGCTGAAGCTTGACCTTGAGCCTGACGATTTCCCCCGGCACGAACTCACGCACCGTAAGATCGGGCGATGTTTTCGCACCTTCTTCCTCGATTTTCGGCGGGGCGGGCTCTCTCACTTCCTGGGTTTCCTGAACGTTCGCGCCTTGCGGTTGGGCATTGCCCTCCCCTTCGGCGGAGTTCCCGCCGGCCTCCGCGGCATGTGCAGGCGCGGCGGCAGGGGCGGCCGCGGCTTCCCCGTTCGGCGAAATAATCTCGGCCTTGTCGATGGATGCGTTGACGCGATTCTTGGTGACCTTGATATCAATCGAGAACTTCTTGATCTTGATTTCGCGATAATTGTTAAAAACAATCAACGCGGCCGTCGGCAGGGCTTCCGCGGCAAGGAAGCTTACTGCATCGTATTCGTCGTAAAAGTAATTCTCGCGCTCGAAAGGCTTTTCCAAACCATCAGCCTCGATCTTGTATGCGATGCGTATGGTTCCGCCGCCGTCGCGATCCAGGTGTTCGTAATACGATTGAAGCGTGACTGCATATACCAGCGCTTCAAACAGGGTTTTTTCACGGATTACTTTGAAATTGAACGTTCTGTCGCGCCCCCTGTCAATGTCGTTCACACGTACGGAGAGCTCGACCATATCGGGTTCAAGGCCGATCCTGCCGCCGACCGCGCTGAGCTGGTCCGTCGTAATCGTGCCGGACTGGCCGATCATGTACCCGTCCTTGAATCCGCGCATAATGTCGCCGTACGTGTAGGCAACGTATGCCTTGCCGAAAGGCATATTCGCCCTGCCGGTCGCGAACATAGGGTGGCCGAGCGCGAGCACCCGGCCCGCATCATCAATGTAGGTAAGCGTTCCAAGACCCGACAAGTCGAAATCCCCCGTCACGAGAGCGAACGATATCGCGTCTCCCGGCTGAAGCTCGGTGACGGGCGTGCGGGGCTTGAGAAATCCGAACCCCTTCGGCGTCATCCTGCTCTGCACAGGCGTAAGCTGGGAAAGAAGCGGATTGGAATTGACTATGTGTTTGATTTTTTCCAGCGCGCGAGGATTGGCGCCTCGAATCAGGAGCTCTCCTCCCAGCGGAACGGCGTACAGCGTTCCGCCGCCTTTTTTGTTCATTTTTTCGGCTTTCGCCCAATCCGTAGTCCAGATTATTTTTGGCGCGGTAGTTTCCTCGGGCACCACCATGCCCCCAGGTCCGGAAGAGAACTGGGTTGAAGCCAGCGGGAGCACGCTTTTTCCGCTCACGTCCAGCTCTTCGTCCGGCGGAAGCGCGCTCATCATGGAACGGATCGGCGTGATGCCACCCACGTGAGTGTCGGTCCCCGGAATGGCGCTCGAAACTGCGCCCGCAAGCTTACCGTTGAAGTAAACAGGGCTGCCCGAATATCCGGCTGCGATCCCGTCGGAAAAGTCCACAACCGAACCGGTCATGCGGGCGAGAATCATCGGGCCGCCGTCAATCCAGCCTTGGGGAATCACGTCGATCACTTCGACATCGAACTCGTCGATGCGCGTGCCTTCTATCACGGTTTTGCCCTTGCCCTTGAGCCCGGGGTAAATATCTTCCAGCGCGAAAAACTCCTGCGCGGAAAGCGGACGGAGCGAAGCAAGCAACGCAAGCCCGACGGCAAGAAAGAACGCCAGCTTTAATTTCATATCAACTCCATTTGAAAACAGGTTGAGTTTAGATTGCGAATCGGGCACTGTCAACCCGCCATGCGCCCCGCGTTTCGACGCAATGCGGGCTTTCTCCGTTCATTCACGCGCGCAGCGCCGCCAAAGGGAGAGGAATTGGACGGCGCGCGCTGATTCGTTGAGGAAGTACCAAAAGGGTTCCCGGCCGGCCGGCACGCCCTGTTCAAGCTCCGGCTCGCGACGGATTCCGGGCTTGGCGCGCCGACCGGGGGTAGACCCAGGTTGAAGAGAGGACCGCTTCTTCGAATCGCGTCCGCTTACCGGTCGGTCCGGGGGTGTGGACCTTGCATCCGCGAATCCGCAAAAGCAGCCGAGTAAAGGAACATGGCGGCGTCAAAGGGGAAGTTTGGCCGCCGCCGGTATATTTAACCCTGCTTCTTCAAGAATATCCAGGTGCTTTTACAACTTTTAACCTCTGTTACCAGATTTGACATGTTCAGCCCGCTGCGGGCTTCGGCGTGGTATCATCCCGCGCCCGATTCCGGGCGACGCGCATGCTTGAAACGATAATCGCACCGATTGCCGCCTGGGTGAAGGACGTGATATCCGCGACCGGTTACGTCGGCGTCGCCTTGCTCATGGCCATTGAAAGCGCGAACGTGCCTCTTCCGAGCGAGATAATCATGCCCTTCGCTGGATTTTTGGTCTGGGAAGGCGAGTTTTCGATGTGGCCGGTGGTTTTCGCCGGCGCGGTGGGCAATTTGCTGGGCAGCCTTGCAAGCTATGCGATCGGCTATTACGGGGGCAGGCCGTTTTTGGAAAAGTACGGCCGATGGTTATTCATAAAGGAGCACGAGCTTGCCGTCGCCGACCGCTTTTTCAACCGCTACGGCGAGGCGACGGTATTTTTCACCAGAAATCTTCCCATCATCCGCACCTTCATCAGCCTTCCCGCAGGAATCAGCCGGATGAATTTGTGGCGGTTCTCCGTTTTGAGCTTCATTGGCTGCATTCCATGGTGCTGGTTGTTGACCTTCGCAGGTTTTAAGGCCGGCGAAAACTGGGACAAGCTTGGAAAGTACTTCCATTTCGCGGATTACATTGTCGCGGCGGTTTTGGTGGGGCTTATAGTCTATTGGGCTGTCAAAATCCGCGGCCGCGGCAAGCCTGAGCAGTCCTGATTTGCTGATAAAATTCCGCCGTGCCCCGCTCCGGTAAGCCAAATGAAATCGATCAAAATAAACCTTTATCCGAAGGCGACGGCGCGCGGGAGCGCGTTTTTTCCGAATCGGTGAACGTGCCCGCGAAGCAAAAGGCCAAATTTCGCCTCCGTAATCCGAATCCATCGCTGTCTGTTGCAACCTGGCTGGGTGTTTTCGCGCTTCTTGCCGCCGCGAGCGGCATCATGATTCCGGTCTTCGGCAGGTGGCAGCTTTCGGATGCGGTTACTTCGGTCAACGGGGTACGGCTTCCCGCCGAAATCCGCGGAAAAAAACTCATCCGCGGCAGCTTTATAGTGGGACTGCCGAGATTTGTCGGCATTGAAAAGCCGCCGGAGACGGGCAGCGTCGAGGGCGTGGTTTACGGCGATCCCGCGCAGGGAGGCCTCGTGCTTTTTTCGTTGCCTGGCGAAAGCGAAAAAAACTTATCCGATTTCCTGAAGCGGATTCTTGGCGAAGTCGGCGAGGACGAACCTTATATTAGCTACCCGGCGGATGTCGAGTTGGCCAAGCGCGCAGCATTGACCGCTTCGGGAAAAACCTCGAAAATCCGGTTCGTCAGGGAGATGGCCAAATCCGATGCGCCCGCAAAAGGCGGTGACGCCGAATCTGCGCTCGCCGTTTTCGGCGTTTGCATAAAAACCGGAGGCAGGATTTGGGCGATAAGAGCGATTGCGCCCGGCACCGAATCCGCCGCTCTCCGCCGCGAAACCGAGGCCGCATTCTCGGAATTGCTTGAATGGATCGACTCGAATATTTCCGAATAGTTCGTTTTAAGCGTGCAGGAAGTGCACCGCGACGAGCGGCCTGGTTAAGTCAACGATTGCGGCGCGCATCTCAAGCAACGCTCCCGGATTGATGAAGTGCGTGCCCTTGTAAACGTCTATTCCCCAGTCATCGTGGATATGCCCGGAAAGCACAACCCACGGACGGGCGGAATTGAGCAGGCTTCTAAAGCTCTTAACTCCCATATGCTCTCCGGAAGGCACCCGGTCGCGAAAACCGTACACCGGCGCGTGAAGGCACCATACGTCTCCAGGCGCGACAAGGGAAGATATCGACGCGGCCATCGAATCGTCGTCCTCTTCAAACACCGTATTGAACGGCGTAGGATTGGAGCCGCCGCGCCCGACGAATTTCACGCCTCCGAATTCGAAAAAATTTTCGTGAAGCGAAACCGCGCCGGATTTGGCTATGTCCGGAAGGTTTTCACGCGGGTCGTTGTTGCCCGGTATGACCAAAACCGGGATATTCGCGGAAACCAAACTTCGCAGCGTTTCACGCGCGAAGCTGGCCGGACGCGTCGAAATTATGTCGCCCAGATGAATCACGATGTCGGGCGAGTACTCCCGAATCAGCGTGTGCACCCATAACAGACCCTGCTCGCTGTTGTGCTGATCGCTGATTACGAGCAGGCGAAGGCGCTCGGAATTGAACAAAGCGGATTGATCCACGAAGTTATTTTAGCATCGCGGGCTGCCTGCAACGGGTTCATTCAAACAATGGCGTTCAGACAATTTCGTCAATCTTGCCTTGCCTGATTTCCGGCGGCGGGTGAATTGGGGAAGGTGCATCTTCACCCTCCGCGTTTTCCGGCCTTTCGATTTCGCCTTCGGCTTCAACTCCGTCCGAGTCCGCTACCGCATTGAAGTTGTGAATCGTCCGAAGCCTGATATCCACGATATCGGGCGGAAGCTCGGACGCTATGCCGCCAGAAGGTGTCTGTTCGCGGGCGTCTTGCGATTCGCTCCGCCGTTTTTCCTCGCGCTCACGTTCCTCGCGTTCCTTTTCGAGAAACTCCCGGAACTCCTCCTCGGTATCGCGCCTGCGGCGCTGGCCGTATCCAGCGGGATCGACGCGGTAGGCTCTGTCAATTCTGTCGATACCGTCCATGCTCGCTTCGCCTTCCCGACTCTATTTATCGGCAGCGACCGCCGCGCGCTTGACCAATTCGCCGACGAAGCCCGCCTCCGCAATCGCGAACGACCATCCGAGATTCTCCGACGAGGCTCGAACCATCGCTTCCGATATTCGTTCGACGCCCGCCGGATACCCCAAATCCCACAGCCCCGCGACGAACCCCTCATGCGGCACGCCGGGCCTGTTGGGCGGGACAGGCAGGTACCGGCTCATCCGCGCGGTTTCCGCTCGAAGCAGAATCGTCCCGTGGTGAAGCACCGCGCGGCTCTTGACGCGGGCCGCGTTGCCCGAAATTTTCATGCCGTCGACGACCAAATCGCTGATTCCCTTGCGCGCCGCGGCGATGTCCAGATGCGCAAGCGCCCTTGCGACAATCGCCAAGAAAAAAGAAGGGGCATCTTTTACCGAAAGCCCAAACAGGTCGGCGCGCTGCACGAAAAAGCTGTAATTCAAGTTGCAAGGATGATGTATTACCGCCCCCCCTCCCGAATCTCGATGGAACCACGGCACCCCGTCCGCATCCAACGCGTCGGAATTTATCCAATCATCCGGATTGTTGTTGCGGCCGAGAACCGCGCACCAGCCGTTGATCCATATCCGCAAAACCGGCCCGCACTCTTCCCGCTGCACGGCGTCAAGGATTCTCTCTTCAAGCTCGACCGCCTCGCGCGGTGCAAGTCCGGCCGGGCCGTGCAGCAAGCGCGCGCGCTTCACGCTCCACCCTTCGCGGCAACACCGCCGCGTTCTTCGCCGCGTTTTCCGCCTCGAAAGCGCGCAATCGCCTTCCAAGCGAGTACAAATGCGAAAACGAGCAACGCGGCCGCAAGAACCGGTGCGAAAACCGCCAGCGCGGAGCCGGCAAGCGCGGCAATGTCTTCGACGACGGAAAGGAAAACGTTGCCGAGCCCGGCCGTAACCGCGGTCGACGCCATCCTCAACCCCGCCTTGCCTATGTGGACCGCCGCGGCCGTCCCGCCGCCCGCGACCAGACCAACTATGGCGGCAAGCAGCGGGTCCCAATCCCTGATCACGCCCGCCACTATCAACGTAGCCGCTATCGGCTTCACATAAGAGCCGATCGCGTCGAGTATGTTGTCCACCACCGGAAACTTATCCGATATGATTTCCAGCAAAACGGCACATCCGAACGCTGTCGCCGCAACGGGCGAGCCAAGCCAATCGAATGCCTGATTGAGTTCCACCCATCCAAATAGGGCGGAAACGGAAAGAACGAACAAAGGAAGAAACGCGCGAAGACCGCATGCCGCGGAAAGCGAAATCCCCATCAACAAGGAGAAAACGTAATCTAGCCACACGCCAAATAGAGTATATCAGAGGCAAACGGGAGGCAAAGTGCCAAAGAAAATGGCACGCAGACGCACATTGTTCCAACATTCACAAAATTGAAAATCAGTTTTATTGCCTTCTGTGCGGACGCTTGAAAGTACGATCCAAGCCGCAAAACCGGCTTAACGGGGCATAAAATGACCCATCGTTCGGAGCGTACCGGGCACGAAAACCGGATTCGTCGCCATTCAGTCGGCATCCGCTGTTGATTCATTTATCAAACCGGAATCAAAATAAAGAAATGCTTGTAATACCGCTCACAACGTGATAGATTGTTCATCGCGGAAAAGGGCTTCCCGACCGGCCGTTCCGCATCGAAACTTGATGGTTTCCTTATAATTTGCAAACAATTCAGGTCGAAATTGTAGTTCCGATTAGGGTAATTCTTTTAGTACTTAAGGAGCGTGCAGATGGAGAGGTGTTCAAGGTTGATCTTCCTCGCACTGGCTGGGCTCGCGTTCCTGCTCGCGTCATGCAACGAAGGCGGAGCGGGATTCGTGACGGTCAAGTCTGGCACGGCAAAAATGCCGGGCCAGGCCAAAACCAGCTCCGGCCTCGAGGTAACAATCGCGAATTGGGCGGGCGGCATCGTTACGATTTCGGACTTCCTCGAAGATGACGCCGCGCAAATCGCACCATTCGGAGACCGTGTGATTGCCGGCAAGGGATTCATTTGGATTCCCGGCGGTTCGACAACCACGGAAACGGTCTTTAAATTTCCTGTCAGCGGCTACGCGAACGGCGCCACGCTTGATCTCTACTTCTTCGACGTGGAGAACCAGCGCTGGATTTCTTTCGCCGGAGTGGAAGCCGTGGTCACGGACAACCTGGCGATAGTGACGTTCCCCAACGGAGCGTCCGGCCTGGGCGGAAATTTTGCTGTGCTCGATTAATGTGATTACCAGCTAAGAGAGGACCGAACGATGAACAGATTTATTGCGTTTTTTGCAGCGGTTGCTCTTGCGGTCGGCCTGTCCGCGGGGCTGGCATTCGCGCAGAGCAACAACACCTTCCCGCCAAGCGACCTTCCGCAGGACCACTGGGCGTGGCAGGCCGTGAAGTACATGATGGAAACGGGCATTCTTGAGGGTTACCCCGGAAACGAATACCGCGGCAACCAGACGATGACCCGCTACGAGTTTTCAGTCGCGCTAAACCGCGTGATCCTTTGGATTGAAGGAACTTACGGCGATGCGATGGGAGCCGATGTCAAGGCAACGATCGACGCACTCGAGGCCGAATTCAGCGACGAACTCGCGGAAATCAGAAACCAGGTGGAAGCGAACACTCAGGATATATCTTCCCTCAAAGGTTCGATGGACGCGATGGGCGAACGCGTGACCGGTCTCGAAAAGAAGATCGGCAACATCGCTTGGAAGGGCGATTTCCGCTATCGCTGGGCATACACCGATACCGAGGCGGGTGATACCGAACGATTCTTTGAGAGGATGCGGTTGAGGCTGTCTTTCTCCGCCCCCATCGTCGAGAACATGCTCGATTTCAAGGGCAGGCTCGCGACCGGGCCGGGAGGCGTGAGCACCAACCAGACGTTCGACAGCTACAACACGAACTATCCGTTCGGCTTGGATCTTGCCTACCTTGAATACAAGGCCGAATGGCTGCCCGTAAAGAACACTTGGTACTTCGGCCGCTTCCCCAACTTCCTGATGGGTCACCAGGCCAGCGGAATAGTCTGGGACAGCGACATCAACTTTGACGGCACGGGCCAGCACTTCGAATTCCCGTTCTACGGCGGCGACTATCAGTTCAACGCGATTCAATCGATTTTGAACGAGTATTCCGGCGCGGCGGTCGAGGACGACGAGTGGATGATCGGATGGCAGCTGGGCGCAAAGAATTTCTACATTCCCAACTTCAACTGGTACGCAGGCTATTACCACTACCAGAATCTTGTAGGCGGCGGATTCAACTTCAACGCGGACGGCTACATGGGCAACACCGCGGGCGGCGCGGTGGACGTCAACCTTGACGGCGCGATCAACAATTTCGATTCGATTGCAACCAAGTACGACGTGCTCAACATCGGCGGCGACTACACCTTCAACATGTCCGAGGGCGGCCAGCCGATTATGATCCATGCCGATTACGTTGCCAACCTGAATCCCGAAATTCCTTTCTCCACAGACACCCGCCTTTCGATCGACGACGACGACCACTGGGGAATGCTCGCTGGCTTCCGTTACGGCGCGGCCAAGACCAAGGGCACATGGGACTTCGGCTACTACTACAAGAACGTCGGCGCGACCGCGGTCGTGGGGGCGTTCTCGGATGCGGATGATTACGGTTCAAACGTAATCGCTCACAACATTTATTTCGACTACGCGCTCGCGGACAACACGATGTTCACGCTCGAGTACATTCTCCACGACCTCAAGAACGACTTCGGCTATCTGCCGGATGACACCCGCAACATTCTGTATGCGGACATCGTTGTGAAATTCTAAGATTCCCTTTCCGATTTGTTTGGCAGGCGGGCCTCCGGGCCCGCCTTTTTTTTTCGCGGGCCGTCGAAAAAATGTTAATATTCTGATTTTACTTCAGGAGGTACACAGATGGGCGATCTTGTTTACGAAATAAAGGGGACGGTTCACCAGGCCGTGCAGATCTCGCTCGAAGAGGGCAGGCGCGTCTTTTCCGAAACGGGCGGCATGCTCTGGATGGACACGAACATAGAAATGGACACGTCGATGCCCGGCGGCGGCAAGGGCGGGCTGCTCGGCGCAATCGGCGGCGCCCTCACCCGTGCGGTTGCGGGCGAAAGCGTTTTCCTTAATTACTTCACAGCGAAGGGCGGCCCCGGCCGCGTCACCTTCGCCTCAAGCTTTCTCGGCACCGTCATTCCGAAAAAACTCGAAGCCGGCAAGTCCATTTTCGCCCAACGCGGCGCATTCCTCTGCGCGGAGGACACATGCCAGCTGAAGGTCGAGTTCACGAAAAAGCTCGGCGCTGGGCTGTTCGGCGGCGAGGGCTTCATCCTCCAGCGCATAACCGGCCCCGGCACCTGCTTTTTGGAAATTGACGGCGAGTCCACGCATCTCGATCTTGAAGCCGGGCAAACTATCAAGCTGGACGCCGGCCACCTTGCCGCGTTCGAGGAGACGGTTTCTTACAACATCGAGTTCCAGAAGAACATCAAGAACCTGCTCCTTTCGGGCGAGGGATTCGCTTTCGCAGTCCTCACGGGCCCCGGCAGGGTGTGGCTGCAGCACCAGACGATGAGCGGACTCGCCGCGCTCCTCAAGCCGTTTTTCCCGGACAAGGCGAATTAGTCTATCCAGGGACAGGGCATCCGGGGCTGGAGCATTTGTCCTTTGGGAATCAAAATCTGTTGCGTCCTTGCGTATCGCGACGGCCGGAAAGCCTGTGGCGCCGAAGGGTGCGCGATGCGTTTATCGCCCGTATCGCGTGGTAGCACTCTATGATGGACGCGCTGCGACTTTTCACGCTTCAACATGACCTGTGGGACGTCTGGCGGGAAGAGCGGCCGGGGGAGCCGTTCACGATAAGCGAAGCGCATCCGGAGCCGATGATCGAGGACTTAGTCCACGAACACAACGGGGAGCATCCCTTGAACGAAATCGAGCTCTGGCACGAGGGGGGCGCCATCTACATCTCGTTCTGGGGACGAGAAAAGCTTCTTTCCTGGTACCGCGAGCGTATCAGGAAAACAGCAGCCGCCGGAAGCGTCAGCCGGACTTGAAAGTGCCGTACGGCAGGACGGTACCCGCATCGCCGCAGGATTCGCCCTGCCCGACTAGCGCGCCGCAGACATGCTCGACTATCGCCTTCGCCGCTTCAAGCTCCTCGACAACCACCACGTTCGCCCCGAGTTTCAGCAGCCGCTCGACACTGGCCTTGTACCGTGTGCGTACAATAACGGGTACGTCCTTTCGCAAATCGCGCGCGGCCTTGATGGCGCGACCGACCGCGGCGTCGTCGCTGACGATAATCGCCAGCGCGCGCGCATGCTCTATCCCCGCAAGCGTCAGCGCCTCGCGGCTGGTCACGTCAGCGTAAATCACCGGCTCGCCATGCTTGCGCAAGTCGCGCACCGTTTCCGCATTCAACTCCAGGCCGACGTAGGGAATGCCCGCGACTTTTAGAACTTCCACCAGCATCCGGCCCGACGGCCCCTGGCCGGCGACTATCACGTGTCCGCGTTCGCCCGAATACTCCGCTTCCGGCTCGTCCTTCGTCCGGATGCCGGCCGCGAGTTCCAGATTCCGCAGCAGGCGCTCGCCGGCCGCGATGCGCGGCGCCACCTTGATGACGAGCGGCGTGAGAAACATCGTCACGACGCCGGCGACGACAATCACCGAGCGCTCCTCGGCGGTCGCGAGGTTCGATTTCATCCCGACGTCGAGCAGGACATAACCGAATTCTCCGAATTGAGCGAGGCCTAGGCCGGTAAGGATCGCGACGCGCGCCGGAAACCGCAAAAGCAGCGCGCCGATCGCGGCTATCGCGCTTTTGCCCAGCACGAGCGCGAGAAAAAGCCCCGCAACCGGCCCGGCGTAATTTACGAGTATTCGCCAATCGAACAGCATCCCCATCAGCGCGAAAAACACGCTGGTCAACAAATCCCGCAGAGGAAGAACTTCTGCCAGCGCGCGGTGTGCGAACTCGCTTTCTGCAAGAACTATGCCCGCGAGGAACGCGCCCAGCGCGGGCGACAGCCCCGCCGCGACGCTGAGCCATGCAGCGCCCAGGCCGAGAATGAGCACGGAAAGCAGAAAAACTTCGCGGCTTTTGGTCGCGGAAACCAGCCGCATCATCCCCGGAATCAAATACTTCGCGGCAATCACCGCTACGGCGACCAAAGCCGCGCCTTTGAGAACGAGAAACATCGCCTCGACAGCGCCCGCGCCGCCCGCTTTGCCCGAAAGCATCGGAATAAGTACGATCATCGGGATGACCGCGAGATCCTGGACGATTAGAGTCGCGACGACCAGCCTGCCGTGTGGCGCGTCCACCTCGCCGCGCTCGTCCAGCAGGCGCAAAACTATCGCGGTGCTCGACAGCGCGAACACCATCCCGAAAAAGAACGCCTTGCCGGGGGAAAAACCGAGCGCGACCGCCCCGGCCGCGACCGCGCCGACCGTCGCGGCAACCTGCAGCAAACCCGAAAGAACGGCTTTGCCGCCGATTCGACCGACGCGTTCAAGGGAGAATTCGAGACCGATGGTGAACAAAAGCAGCACCACGCCCAGGTGCGCAAGCATTTCGATGGTCGCGGACTCGCCCACGAGACGCAAACCATGCGGGCCGACGATCGCGCCCGCGGCAATCACTCCGGCTATCACCGGGAACCTCAAGCGCGAAAGCAGCGACGCGACAAGCACGGCGGCAATCGCAACTATCAACAGCTCGCCAACGATCGGAACCTGGGGCAATGCGAATCCTTACGGAAAATTAAGCGGTGCCCAAAGCGCCCGCCCTGCCGGAATAATACATCACGAGTGCCGGCAATAGCGGCGCGCGCGCCGCGCCTTAGGGAGTGCTCCGGGAAGCGCGGCCTTCAGGCCGCGGCATTCAATCCCAGTCGGGGGCAGGTAAAGGTATCCAAAGCTCTTCAAAAGTAGTCTCTCCCCAATAATATCCCAGGTACGCCGCGTCCTTCTCGGTCACGATTCCATCGCCGTCGGGGTCGAGGAACGAGGGGACGGGAACGGGCTGGCCGCTCCTGTCCGGCGAGAACCAGTCCATCACCCCGTCGTCGTTTGCGTCCATCTTCATCGCCAGGATGCTCATCTGCGAGCCTTTGGGCA
>JABRWB010000066.1 GCA_039961635.1 bacterium | reverse complement strand
GAGCTACACGGGGCAATACCTGCGCCCGGTGCTGGAACGGCACGGGATAAAGCTTGGCGCGCCGAAGAAAAACGGGAAAGCGGTCGCGCGGGCGAAGGCGATGAACGGGGGAGGGTAGTGCGATGGCGGTTCAATGTGTCTCCCGTAATACGTATTAGGATATGTTGGGGCTGAGTATTGGAACAATCCCCGCAAGTACATCGGGTATACTTTATCCGGCATGATCAAACGTGGTGAGCGGGCGATTCGCGTTTACGCAGACACTTCGGTTTTCGGCGCGATTGCCGATACGGAGCCGTTCGCGCTGCCGAGCATGAAGTTTTTCGAACTGGTTAAGGAAGGCGCGTTTAATTTGGTCGTTTCGCCGACGCTCGACGATGAAATCGCAGAAGCGCCGTTAAGGGTTCGAAAATTTTACGAGACATTTAAGCAAGCGGCGGAGGTTGCCGTTTCGAGCGGGGAGGTGTACGACCTTAAGGACGCCTACATCGCCAATGGCATTCTGACGCCAAAATGGGAGGCTGACGCTATTCATGTCGCATCGGCCACCGTATCCCGGTGCAGGTTGATAGTAAGTTGGAATTTCCGGCACATCGTCAACTTCAAAAAAATCCGAATGTACAATGCCGTTAATTTGCTTCGCGGATATCAGGATATTGCCATTCACACTCCCCAGGAGGTTGTGGAAAGTGAGTAAGTTAAGAGTGCCCGAGCCTGAATGCGTTCAAATGAAGCGCCGCGCTTCGCTGAAGGTGCATAAGAAACTGTCCGGAATGACGCGCGAAGAGGTGATTTCGTATTGGGACAAGCGCGCCGCGGAAATGATAGAAAGCCAAAAATCCATAAAGAATAAAGTGCGGGCTGACCCCGCAAAAAAGTGAATCGCGAAATTTCGCCGCACCCATCCCCCGCAAAACCAAACATGGCCGGGGACAGAGTTGAACTGCCGACACAGGGATTTTCAGTCCCCTGCTCTACCACCTGAGCTACCCGGCCACGCGCCCGCAACAGGGGAAGGAATGGCGGGGCCGACGGGACTCGAACCCGCGGTCTTCTGCGTGACAGGCAGATATGTTAACCGACTACACCACGGCCCCATGCACCCTCCGCGATTGCGGGGATAGAGATAATACCAGAAACGGACGGCGGGTCAATAGAATTTTCCCGCAGCCGGATAATCGAACGGTGGAACTTGCCGGGCGTCGAAACGCCGATCTGGAGATCGGCGGTAAATGGTTTCATCTCCCGGTTAGCCATCCGGCGTCGCATCTAATATCGCCTTCGACATAGTCCGCGGCGGTGAAATACACCGAAAGCTCCCGCTCGGCGGTCGCAGGACTATCGCTGGCATGGACAAGGTTGTTCGAAATGTCAAGCGCAAAGTCGCCCCGTATCGTTCCCGGCGCGGCGTCCTTGGGGTGGGTCGCGCCGACGAGCGAGCGAACCTGTGCGACGGCGTTCGGCCCTTCCCAGCACATCGCCACGACAGGGCCGCTCTGGATGTAAGAAACCAGACCGGGATAGAACGGCTTGCCGACGTGCTCGGCGTAGTGCCGCTCCGCCGTCTCCTGCGTCACGCGCATCAGCTTCATCGCCCGCAGCGTCAGACCTTTCTGCTCGAACACGCCGATTATGCGCCCGGCCAGCGCGCGGGCCACTCCGTCCGGCTTGATCATCACGAATGTGCGTTCCAAGATGCTCCTCCGAAAACCGGGCGGATTATAACAGGAGATTGACTGAATGCCGCTCGCCGAAAGCCCTCGATTTTGCCCAAAACGAGCCAACCGCCCCTTAAAGACCATCCGGCGGACTCCCGGACTTTTTTCCAAAATCCCTTCAATGCCCTTGACAAGCCGCCCTGAAACGGGTATAACTTCTGCGGTCGAGGTTTGCAGCCGTCTGGCGCGCAAACCTTTTTTGCTATTATCCCACTTTCAAGGAGGTAGATGACGTGAGAAAGGGCTTTACTCTTATCGAGTTGCTCGTCGTCATCGTGATCATCGGCATTCTGGCCGCAATCGCACTCCCTAACTACATTAGGGTCAAGGATAAGGCCAAGGAAGCCGAGGTGAAGAGCAATCTTCACAACATTCAGTTGTCCATCGAGCGTTTTGCGGTGGACACCGAGGGGACGTACCCGCAGTACTTGATCGGCGGAGACCTGAAGTATTCGAACAACCCGGATATCAACGCCAACGTGAACGCGCTTACCGACATCACGGCAATCGCGGACCGCAATCAGGTTTCCGACCCGTTGCTTCGCAGGGGATATGTGGACAGCTATCCCAAAAACCCGTTTGCCCGCAACGGCGCGGCCATCCACAAGTTCCAAGACGATGTGGATGACGATATGCGCAGCGGCGCCAACGGCCCAATCCGCGGATGCAGGTTCGGCGGAAGCTGCACAATAATGGGCAACGTATCGGCCGATCACAGGTTCACCCAGTTTGTCTCGGTGACTCCGGGTCAGCCGCCTCAGACGGTAGCCAGTCAGGCCGACTTCGAGAATTACAGGTTCTACGACCTGTGGCTGGGCAACCGTCCCAAGCTTTACCTGCCGGGCGAGTTCTTCTACAAGTCGAATGGACCGGTTGTTGCCGCGGATCCAGATTCGATCGATCAGAACCGTCCCATTCAGCCGGTGGAAGTTGACCAGTACATCATGGGCGGTTACGGAAGCATCCGCTCCAAGGGCAGCGACATTCTCGGACCCGAGCCCAACATCGTCGCATACACCGCTGCGAGCGCTGGGAACAGCGAATTCGACATCCTTGCCGGTTATCGTCCTCCGGTACCGGAGTTCGGTCCGATGCAGGGTGATCCCGGCGATCCGGGCGGCGGAGGCGGCGGCACCACCGTCGGCCAGCGTATCGACATCCCCAGCTGGACTCGTTGGCTCAACCAGGTCGTCGGCGGCAGCTACCCGGGCAGCCCCTACGGCCCGTCCACAACGATCGGCCTCGAGCAGCTTTCCTACGGCAACCCGAACGGCATCAAGGACGCGACCATCCTTGTTCTGAACGCGGGCGAGAACGCCAAGGAAAACCGCTAGTATCCGATTTCAAGCGTAGTATGAACACACCCCGGGGGTTTGCCCCCCCGGGGTGTTGCTTTTTATACGCCGTTCGAACTGTACGCCCGCCGATTGAACCGCAGGGCTTGGCGACGATATTTCCTGTGGTTTTCATTTTTTTCGCAGATTAATTTTCCCCCAACTTTTTTTTAAAACTGCTTCGCGCGCTTGAAATCCACAAATTCTGCGGGTAAAAGTTAAATGGTCGAGGTCTGCAGCCGCCGGGCGTGCAGGCCTTTTTGCTTTTATCCCACAATTCAAGGAGGTGTGACGACATGAAAAAGGGCTTTACTTTGATAGAGCTCCTGGTCGTCATCGTGATCATCGGCATCCTTGCCTCCATCGCACTTCCCAATTACATCAGGGTCAAGGACAAGGCGAAGGAAGCCGAGGTGAAGAGCAATCTTCACAACATCCAGTTGTCCATCGAGCGGTTCGCGGTGGACACCGAGGGGACTTATCCCCAGTACCTGATCGGCGGCGATTTGAAATATTCAAACAACCCGAATATCAACGCCAACGTCAATGCATTGACGGATATCACGGTCATTGCGGACAGGAACCAAGTTTCCGACCCGCTGCTTCGAAGGGGGTATGTCGACAGTTATCCCAAAAATCCGTTCGCCCGAAACGGCGCCGCCATCCACAAGTTCCAGGAAGATGTGAACGACCGGATGAGAAGCGGGGCGAACGGGCCGATTCGGGGATGCAGATTCGGCGGCACTTGCACCATTATGGGCAATGTGTCGGCGGATCACAGGTTTCCGCAGTTCGTGGCGGTAACTCCGGGCCAGCCGCCGCAGCTGGTGGAGAGCCAGGCAAACTTCGAAAATTTCAGGTTTTTCGATCTCTGGTTGGGCAACCGTCCCAAACTCTACCTGCCGGGAGAGTTTATTTACAAATCGAACGGCCCGATAATCGCCGCCAGCCCGGAGTCGATCGATCCAAACAGGCCAATCCAGCCTATCGAAGTCGACCAGTACATCATGGCGGGATACGGAAGCATAAGAAGCAAAGGAAGCGATATCCTTGGGCCCGAGCCTTCGATTGTCGCTTTTACGGCGGCCAGCCTTGGCGCAGCCGATTTCGACATTCTGGCTTCCTACAGGCCGACGGTTCCGGAATTCGGCCCGATGCAAGGGGATCCGGGCGATCCCGGCGGCGGAGGCGGCGGCACTAATCCCGCAAGCTTGATAAGGATACCGAGCTGGACGAGGTGGATGAACAGGCAAATCGGAAACTCCTTTCCCGGAAGCCCGTTCAGCGCTTCAAGCTCCCTCGGACTCAATCAGCTCGAGTACGGCAATCCAAACGGAATCAAGGACGCGATCATCCTTGCACTAACAGCCGGAGAAGACACAAAAGGAGCGCGCAACTAGCTGCAATTCGCATTGAGCGGCTTCGCCCCGGAGCAATCCGGGGCGTTTTTGTTAATTACACGAATCTCGCGGCTGGTATAATGCCGCCGCCGGAGGTTCCGGCGAATCCAGGAGACATGAATGCCCGAACTTAGAAAAGACCCCATCCTTTCGAGATGGGTTATTATCTCGACGGAAAGGGGAAACCGTCCGCACGCGTTTCAGGAAGAGAAGGAAGACCTGGGCGATCCCAAAAAATGCCCGTTTTGTCCGGGCAATGAAAGCACAACGCCGCCGGAAGTTTACGCGCTGCGTCCCAACGGCGGAAACTGGGGCGAGCCGGGATGGACTCTCCGGGTCGTGCCGAACAAATTCCCGGTTCTGCGGATTGAAGGCGATTTGGGGCGGAAGGGCGTCGGAATGTACGACATGATGAACGGCGTCGGCGCGCACGAAGTGATAATCGAAAGCGAGGATCATTTCCGCCTGCTCCATCAACATTCGCCGGATCATCTGACCGCAATATTCAGGTCGTACAGGGATCGCATGGTGGATCTCTTCCGAGACCAAAGGATGGAGTTCATCCTGCTTTTTAAAAACCAAGGTTCGAGGGCGGGAGCAAGTCTTCCGCATCCTCACAGCCAGCTTATCGCGCTTCCCATTGTGCCGAAGAGGGTCATGGAAGAGCTGCAGGGCGCGGCCGCGCACTGGCAGCTTAAAAAGCGCTGTATCTTCTGTGACATAATCGACCAAGAGAGACTGACAGGGGACAGAATCGTTTACGAAAACGACGAGTTTTTCGTGTTCTGCCCCTTCGCGAGCCTCGCGCCGTTCGAGACGATGCTTCTTCCCAAGCGCCACGATTCGGCTTTTCACGATGCCAGCGACGCACAGCTTGCAAAGCTCGCCGAGGCGATGCGCGTGTTGATAGCCAAGTATTACAGGGCGCTTGGCGATGGACTCAATTACAACTACATCCTGCACACGACCCCGTCCGATAAATGGTGCGAGGAAAACCTGCAGCATGCGCACAGCGCATACCACTGGCATATCGAGTTGTTCCCGCGGCTGACCAAAACCGCCGGATTCGAGTGGGGAACCGGATTTTATATCAATCCCACTCCGCCCGAAGACGCGGCGGCGTTCTTGCGGGATATCGGTGTGGAATGAAATTTTGAACTTGCCGCCTCTTTAAAGCCGTTGCATCACATCCTGCGGATTTTGTCGATCCGATCCCAGATATCGGGATGGGTGTCGAACATCCGCTCGAACCAATTCCGTTGCGGTGCGGCGCGCGTCGGGTCGTCAATGAAAAGGTGCGCGGCGGCGGTTGAGACCTGCGGCATGGGAACGAGAGTGTTTGCTATCACTTCGAGCGCTCCCGCAAGCCCTTCAGGATTGCGCGTCAGCTTCACCGCGGTCGCATCGGCCAGATGCTCGCGGTTGCGGCTGATCGCCATCTGCATCATCTGCGCGACAATCGGCGCGAGTATCGCTGCCAAAAGCATTATCGCGAGGTAAATCAGCGCAAACTGCCCGCCTCCCCGGTCGCGCCCTCCGCCCCGGCCGCCGAAGTACCACATCCTGCCGCGCAACACGAGTTCGCAAATGATTATTATCAGTCCGACCAGCGCCGCCGCTACGGTCATTATCAATATGTCCTGGTTGTAAATGTGGGAGAGCTCATGCGCGAGAACGCCTTCAAGCTGCTGGCGGTCCAGCCTTTCCAAAAGGCCGGTCGTCACGCAGATAATCGAGTTCTCCGGCTTGTGGCCGGTCGCGAATGCGTTCGGGCTGTCCTCGTCCATCACATACACCCGGGGCACATGCGGCAGCCCGGCGGCAATGCAGAGCCCCTCCACGGTGTTGATCAGATATGGAAATTCGGCCTTCGTCACTTCGCGCGCGCGGGTCATTCTTATCACCGACGACGCGCCGCCGTAGTAGCTGCTGATGCTCATTATCACCGCGAGCACCAGCGCGGCCGCGGCGAAAAGCACGCTGTCCTGCGGAGATACGAATAGCCCGATGGCGAGTCCCAGCCCCGTAATAAGCAGAATGAATCCGAAAAAGAGAAAGAACGTGCGGCGCTTGTTAGCTTCGATCTGATACTGGAAGAGGCTGTACACGCGGCGATTATATCAAAGCGCGCCGGGGCGCGGGAAAAACGCTGTGGTAGAATTTCGCGCCGCGCGCCTGTAGCTCAGGGGATAGAGCGACAGCCTCCGGAGCTGTAGGCCACTGGTTCGAATCCAGTCAGGCGCGCTTGATTCCCATTCGACACACTAGACAATTCAATCCAAGGCGTTAAACCTCGCTCCTGACGCGCGAAACCGGGATGCGAGGGGAGCATAAGCCGGATTCTGTTTATGCGGCCATCTATCTGGGACGCCGCTCTCACGACGCCTCAAGCAGCTACTCGGGGGCTCGGCGGGCCGCCTTTTAACGCCCCCTTTTTGCCTTGCACCGGGGAGGGTTGCCCGAGCCGGCCGGTCGCCCGGACCGCTGGTGCGCTCTTACCGCACCGTTTCACCGTTGCCCGCGGGTATCAACCTAAATTTCGCCCTGAGGGGCGAATTGCGGGCTGTTCTTTTCTGTGGCGCATTCCATCGGATCGCTCCGCCTGGGAGTTACCCAGTCCCCTGCCCTGGGGTGTCCGGACTTTCCTCGACGGGGACGAGCCCCGCCGCGGCCGCTTGCTCCCCTCGCGGCATACATGATACCCCAATCCGCCTTTATAAACAATCGCGGCACATTCATGAATGAGGTGCAACACTCTAGGTGATTCAAGCCCGGAGGTGTTGCACCGTTGAAAGAGTACCATCACTTGACATTCAAGGACCGCA
>JABRWB010000065.1 GCA_039961635.1 bacterium | reverse complement strand
ATGATGGGCTCCGAGAAAGGCGCGCCCGCGCCGGCGGAGAAACGCCCCGAAATTTATCAAAAGACCTGTGAAACCCTGCCCGACAACGATTACACCACCATCGGCCCGGACGGACGCCGCTCCAACGACTGGGTGCCGGAAAAATACTACGATTACGCGCACTTTCCGGAACGCGTATACAAAATGAACTACGACAAATTCGAGCACAAGCTCGCGCTGGCAACCCAGGTGGACAAGGCGATCCGCGGCATAGAAGGCGTAAGCCGCCACTATCCGGAAGACGACGAGCGCCAAATCAGGATCGGCTATTACTTCCACCACAAGGACAAGGAGTATCCGCTTGCGTTCCTCGTGCTTGGAGATTCAATGCCGCCCCAGCCCCACGTCCAAATATGGATCAAGCTCGACATCTACCAGGAAATCGAAAACGTCGGATTCGCTGTCCACAAATTCCGGCTCGACAACGACGAGGCGCGGCTAGTCATGATCGATTCGATCGACCAGCTTCAGGGGCTGGTGGACGTACTCCAGCACAAAATCGAGCTTCGCCAGGGCACCGCACAGCTGAAGGCCAAAGAGGCGGCGCGGAAAGAAACCAAGGACTTCGGCGCGGGCCGCAGCTTTTAGCAACCGCTAAATGAGCCTTCGCGGCGGGAGAGCGGCGAGCCTTCGCCCGGCTTCCGCTGTCCAGAAGCCGTCCGGATGCGCCGCCAGGTAATACTCGTAGCTCATGCGCGCGAGCTCGGTCAGTCCGGCCTTTTCGAACGCCAGACCGATGTTGAAATACGCGCCCGCATAGCCGGGATCGACCGAAAGCTCGGCGTTTATCGCTCGAAGAGCTTCCAGCCATTCGCCCCGCTCGATCATTTCCTGGTATTTCAAGCATCTGGACATGGCGCGCACCTGACCGAAAAACTTTCCCTGAAGCCCCGATTTCGGGAACCTGGGATATACTAATGGTATCAGTTAGCGGGATTTGCGGGGATTTCCGCTCTTTCCGAGGTGATTCATATGAAAACCGGGCTCTTTTTCTTGGCGTTAACGGCGGCGTTTTCGCTGCTTCATCCCGCGGCGCTGCTTGCCGACGGCGCGGACGAATCGGGCAAGCTCAAGCCGATGGAATCCGCGGACGCGGTCAACGTGCCCGCCGAGCGCGTTTTCGGAACGCTTTACAAGGCGGGAGTGCTTCCGCTCAACGGGGAGCTGCTCATATACGTACCGGGCGAGCAGCCGATCAAGGCAAGCCACGCGGGAGGCGCGCTGCCCGAAATCATCGGCCAGACGCCGCCCGACTTCATCGTGCTTTCTGGATCGCGCGAAAAATTGAATGCGGCCGCGGCCGCGCTGGGCATTCCCAAAGACGAAATGAACGTCGCGCCGCTTTTGGGCGACCTGCTTGCGGGCAAAAGCCAGTTGAACCTGCCCGGCGGAAAGCCGTCCGGCGAAGGTTACGACGACGAGTACCCCGCGCTCGACAACGCGGCGCAGGCGGAAATGGACCTTATCGAATTCAGGCGGCGCGGCGGCGGATATCTGTCCGACGTGCGCGTCACGCTGGATGCGAGCGCCGGGCTGAACATCTACGACTGCTTCAGGATACTCTCCGCGGTGAGCGGAATCAGCATCGTCGTCGACCCCTACGCGTTCATGGAACCTGTCGGCGGAAGGCGCGCGCCGCTGCAGCAGCCGCCCGCGCCGGGAGGCAGCACCGGACCGGGCGAATTCCGCGACGCGGGCGAATTTCAGACGGCGGGAGGCGGAACGGGCGGCGCGCCGGCGTTTTACGGGATTTTCCGCGACACGCCGTTCGACATCGCGTTCGAAACCATCGTCTCTTCGAACAACCTGGATTACATGGTTATCCCGAACGAGAGCGATCCTTATTCAAAGCCCATTCTGTTCGTCACCAGCCGGGAGAGAATGGAGCACGAGCTGAATATTTCAGGCGTAAGCTCGATCAGCCTTTACCAAACGCACTACGCGGACCCGAACCAGCTCCAGCAGATTCTCATGAATATGAACGTCCTTCCCTCGACCGACACGGGATTTTACATTTATCGCGGCGGGCTGATCGGCGGCCAGGGCGGACTCGGCCAGGGCGGCGGAACCGGCGGGGGAGGAACGGGCCGCGGCGGCTCCGGAGGCGGCGGCGGCGCCGGTGGTTCGGGCAGCTTCGGCGCCGGAATTCCCCTTCCCACGGCCAAAAGCGGGCTGATGATAATCAAGGGCACGGGCGCCGACCACGCGGCCTTCTTCAACAGGCTCGTCGGACGCGAGAGCAAGGTTCGCGACGGCAGGAGGTTTTTCATGAAGGTAGCGCTTTCTCCCGAGGCGATGAACGACACGCTGCCCGCAAGCGAGCTGACGGGATACCTGGTGATGCTCTAGCGCGCGAGCGCGCGGGCCGGCTGCACCTGCGGATCTCATCGATTTCCGCGCCTTGGCAATGCGAGCGCGGCGGCGCCGACCGGATCGGAGATATTGTTTAGCAAAAGCGGCAGGCCCCCCCGGTATGGGAGGAACCCGCCGCATATCATACGCAAGACGCTTTTGCCGGATTACGGGTGGCCTGTGCTCTGGTCGGGATGGCAGGTCGTGCACGCCATCTTGCCGCGCGTGTTTTCAAGCAATCCGCCCTTGTCGTGGCAGCTTCTGCAGGTTTCGGTCTCGCCCGTCAGCGGGCTTCCCGGCGCGAACGTGCCGCCGAAGTAGGCGTTTAGCATGGTCACGAGCTTGTAAGCGACGGCTCCGGTGAGCCTTCCGCACCGCTCCGCGCGCTCCGGGCTGAAGGATTTCAGGCCCGCGGCTTCGCACCAATTGGAAACCGACGCATGGCATAGGTTGGAACCCGCCACCGAGTCCGCAATCGTGAAGTCGTTCTTGGGAGCAGCCGGCGTGAACGCGGGCAACGCGGTTTGCTCGTACCAGGTGAATAGGTCGGTGATGAGCTTTGTCCTGTCGTCACCGTTGCTGACCAGAAGCCCGATGGCGGCCGCCGCGCCGTTAAGGCAGCCGCACAGGCTTGCGATGCCGACAACCCCTCCCGCGCCGTAATCCATCATTTCCAGAGGAAACGTGCTGTGGGGCGGGCCGAGCTGCTCGCCGAGTTCCTTTATCACGGCGTTGAACACTCCGCCCATGCAGTGGTGCGCCGAATATACCTCATAAGCGGAATTCGCCACCTTGACCGGATCGAGCTGGGTGTAGGGATACGGGTAGGTGGGCTCCTCGGCGTTCGCCGGCTGCTCGAAAATCCTGGCGTCTTTGCGCGAGCACGCGCTAAGCGCCACTCCCGCTCCCGTTCCTAGCAGGGTGAACAGGAAATCCCTTCTCGTTTGAGACATATGGATCCTCCAAACGGAATTTAATAGTTCGGCGGGGGCCGTCCCGAGTGGTGAAATACAGCCGGTTCCGCCGAATAAGATTGTGCCCGACGAATCGGCAATGCGATAGCCCCCGGTAGTTTGTGAATAAAAGCACATTTAAGAGCCTAATTACCCGTCAGGGTATGTCTGGGTTTCCCGCGCCGAATACGTATCGTTCCTTAATTCAAGCTGATTCTCCGGCGCAGGGCTTTTGTAATATATATCACATTTAAGTACCTAATTACCGTTTTACGCGCGCAGTTCGGACGTGCGGGCCGCCCTCGGCGGATTTCCGGACGGACGGGCGCAAACGACTGGACGGCTTCAAGGCGGCCTTCCGAATACCTCTATAATCGCGATGTGCAAATGACCGACTTGCAGCTTGCGTCGCTTCTCTCGCGCGTCCGGACTCCGGGACGGTACGCGGGGGGCGAGCGCGGCGCGGTGCGGAAGAATTGGGAAGAGATGCGGCTGCGCGCTTGCCTGCTTTTTCCCGATCTGTACGAGCTTGGAATGAGCTATCTCGGCACGCGAATCCTTTATCACATAATCAACCGGCGCGCCGACGCTCTGGCCGAGCGGTGCTACGCGCCCGCCGATGACCTGTACCAACTGCTGAAGAATGGCGGAGCCGGAAAAATAAGCTCTGTGGCTGCGGAATCTGGGAACGGCGGACCGGATGCGATGAAATCAGGCTTCCGGCTGTGGTCGCTTGAATCGCGGCGTGCGTTGTGCGAATTCGACGCGCTGCTTGCGAGCTTCACGTACGAGCTTGCGTACCCGCAGTTTTTGCGGATGCTCGACGCGGGCGGGGTGCCGATTCTCGCGGCGGATCGCGGCGAGCGCGATCCGATCGTCCTTGCGGGAGGGGGGTGCGCGGCCAATCCGGAGCCGCTGGCGATGTTCGTGGACGCGTGGGGGATCGGCGACGGGGAAAAGC
>JABRWB010000064.1 GCA_039961635.1 bacterium | reverse complement strand
TCCATACGCGGCGGCCAGCGCGATGGCCCCGAGCGCGACTATCGCCACCGGCCAGGCGATCCATTTATAGATAATCCCGAATCCGTCGTGGAAATATTCTTTCGTCAAAAGCAGGCAGAAGTGCACGGGCGAAAGCAGCATCCCCGCGTACGCGAATCCGTACGCAAGGACGACGACGCTCACGAGCGGCAGCCCCGCGCCGTGCGCAAGTCCGATCAGCACCGGGAAGCTCACGCCCACGGCCGCGATCTGGATGCCCGTGATCATCCCGACGAGGAACGGCAAGAGCATCACCACTCCCCAAAGCGGGACATGCCACGCCTGGAACTCCGCGACGGTGCGGCCCACCAGCCCCGCGGCTTCGAGAAGATCCTTGTAATAAAGCACCAGCACGACCATCAGCACCATCTCGAAGTTCTTGCGGTTGGCGAAGTCGCGCAGGAGATTCCCGGCGCGGATTTTGTCCGCTAATACCGTGTACAGAATCGAAACGACGAGCGCGAGGATTATCGCGGTGCGCGGAATCGGCTCGGTTATTTCGAAGCCGAAACGCTTGACGCCCTCGCGGAGAAGCTCCAGCCCGACGCCGCCGATTATCACGATCGTAATCGGCGCGAGCTGGCGCACGAGGCCGCGGACGGTTCCCGCGGGCCGCGCGGCGAATCCGTTGCGATTATGCGCGGGCGGAGAATCGAGTCCTTCGGCGGAATCCGAATCCGGATTTCCCGCTGCTTTTTTCGGCTTCGGAAACAGGAACAAAAGCCCGGCGATTACCGAAATCGCCGTGTACGGGATCATCGACGCGATGAAAACGCCCGTCGAAAGCCCGGAGATGCCCATCGCGATGATGACGCCGGGGTAGAGCGGCCACCAGTATTCCCAGATGTGGCGGAACCAGTAGTTGATCGCCGAGAACTGGCCCGGCAGGTGCGGCAGGTCGCGGCCCGCGGCCTCCACCATAGGCGCGCTGAACACCGCGCCGCCGGGCATCGGCAATAGCCCGATGAGCGCGGGGAACGCGATCAGCCGCGCGCGCGGCGAGGGACCCATGTCCACGAACCGGGAGACGATGCGGTCAAGCCGCCCGCCAAGGCGCAACGCGTCGCTGAACAGCAAAATGAGGACGATCGTGAGGACGACCGAGACCATGTCCAGATTGCCGCAGGTTTTGCCGAGCGTTTTCCATGCGAGCGCGGGCGCGACTCCCGCGAGCGCGGCGAGGACGACGATGCCCGCGGCGAGCCCCGCCGCGAGCGGGACGCGGAACCGCATCAGGATTACGATGACCGCGAACGAAAGCAGGATCAGGACGACCGCCGGCACGGGGGGAGATGTTACCACCGCGCGCGAACAAAAGGCGGGCTTTGGCAGTCTTTCTATCCGGGTAAACGTTCACGCCGGTCGCGGGTTTATACTTGTCGTTGCGGGCGGTTTTTCAGTCCGCCGGAGGAATGCGATGCGCAATTTTCGGCTGCAATTCCAATACGCGGCGCCGGCCGCGATCCTGGTTCTCGTTTCCTTTGTCGCGGTTTTTTCATGCTCCAAAGCGCGCCCTGCGCACGACGCCGCGCTGGTGCTCAATTCGGGCGAAAACGCAAAGGAAGTGCGGGGAGACGACAGCGGAGGCTGGTACAACGCCTCGCCCGGCTCCACGGCGGCGGAAGCCCCACAGTCGCGGCTAGCGTCCGGCGACTCCGCAGCCATGGAAATAGTCGAAGCCTCGCTCGACTGGATGGCCACGCCGGCGGTCGCCGCGGAGACGCAAGCGATGATGGTTTACAACGGCAACGTCGCGCTGACCGCGAAAGAGCCCGCGGAAGCCGCGAAAACTATAAAAGCAATCGCGGCGCGCAAGGGCGGCTACACTTCCAGCGAAAGCCAGTCCGGGAAAGACCGCACGTTGAGAATCGGGATAACCGTCAAAATGCCGTCGCGCCACCTTTTCGACTTTCTGGACGAGCTTGCGACGGTCGGCGACATCGAGACGAAGGACATCAGCGGCCAGGACGTCGGCCAGGAGTATTTCGATTTGAAGGCGCGTAGGGATTCGCTTGAGCTGTCCTACGCCAGGCTCAAAGAATTGCTTGAAAAAACGGGCAAGCTGTCCGACCTGCTCGCCGTCGAGCAGGAAGTAAGGCGCACCGAGGAGGAGCTCAACCAGGTGCTTGGCCGGATGAAGCAGCTTGAAAACTGGGTTTCCTATTCGACCATAGATATCACCATCACTCCTTTCCCGGTGCCCGACGTCTTCGAGAAGCCCAAATTTTCGTGGCTGACCAACACCGCTTTCGGCAAATACTGGAATTCGTTCCTTGTGTTCGCAAGGGGACTTTGGCACATTGTCCTTTTCCTTACGGCATTCGCTCCGGTTTGGGTGAGCGCGCTCATCGTCGCGCTGGTGATCCGAAATGCAAGAAGGAGAAAAACCGCCCGCGCCTAAACCGCACGGTGCGGGAAATACCGCGGCAGACCGGATATTCGCGTGGCTTTCGAGAGCGCGAAGGGAGGAGCCGGAGTTCTTCTGGCTCGCCAATGCAGCGGTAATCTTTGCCGCCGCCTGGCCTGTTTTCGCCGCGACGGGAAGGGAGATCATGCTCGCCAGGCTTGCCCGTGCAACTGCGGAGCTGAAATCCAGCTCGCATGCGATTCAGCTTGCCGTCGAGCGATACGCGGTGGACAACGAGGGGCTTTATCCGGCGGATTTGGACGAGCTGGTCAGGCTGGGTTACATGGACAGGTTTCCTCCCAACCCTTACTACGGGCTGGTTGCGGACGCGCCGCCGGTGATGGATCAGGCTTTCGAAGGCACCATACGCGCCGGCCAGGTGGTTTACGCGGTAAACGGCTACAGGGACAGATATGTGATCGCCCCTCTGGGATGGTGGGCGGCGGGAAAGCCGCTCGATCTTGCGGAATACGCGCCGGATGTTTTGTTCGAATATTGACCATCGTTGTCAACCGGCCATGTTGATAACCCTTGCCGCTTTTGAGAGCAATAGTCACTTTGCTGAAAAATTGCGCGCCAAAAACGCGAGTTCATGGCGCCTCAAGCGTTTGCATTTGTGAAAGAGCGGTGTTTTGCGAACAAAATAATACTTTTCGCTTGTTAAGCCAATTTCACGGGTCGCTGGGTCAAGTGTCCGGAATTGAGGAATTTTCAGAGCCGGAATTAAAGCGGGAACCGCATGCGCGTGAGCTGTATATTGGCCGGAGTCAGTTCGGATGCGGCAAAATAAAGCATCGCCGCGCGCTTCGTCTTAAAATCGAATACCGTGAAAATCGCGTCGGCGCGCGAAATTTCAGCGTTTAGAGTCCTTGTTCTGGTATTATTAATTTGGGATCGCCGGAAGGCCCGGTGATGAACGTTCAAAGTTTGTGAATTCCTTGAAAATGACTAGCATTGGCATTCCGGGGCTTTACATCATCGGATTTGCCGTGGTAGCATCCCGGCGGCCAGGGGGACTGGTTTTGATTGTCGTCCTGCCGAGAAGGTTTTGCACCCGCAGGGATAAGATTCGCCTACGGGCAAAGGAGAAATTGTGATGGCAAATAAGAAAAAAGATGAAAATAGCTCAACCCAGATTGAACGGGTAAGATGGTTGCACGGCCAGGTGCTCGCGGGCGAGTACCCGAGCGCGCAGGATATGGCCGACCACTTCGACATCAGCCTTTCCACCGCTTACCGCGACATCGAGTATCTGAAGGACACGCTGGGCGCGCCCTTGGTGTACGACTACAAAATCAAGGGTTTCACGTACGGCTCCACGTTCAGCCTTCCGCTCGTCAAGCTGAAGGAAGGCGAACTCGTCAGCATCCTCGTCATGGAGCAGATGCGCAAGATGTACGAGGGTACCAATCTCGAAAAGCCCATTATGAGCGCCTTTGAAAAGGTTGCGGAAGGTTTGCAGGATCCGGTAAGCGTGGATTTGCGCTCTCTCGACAACATCCTCCAATTCAACATCGAGCCATTCCCGTCCGTGGACTTGAACCTTTTCGACGCCCTTGTGGACTTCATCCGCCACCGCATCACCGTCGTCCTCAAGTATTTCAGCGGACAGAAGGCGTACATCGCCGACAAGAAGGTGGACCCATACCACCTGATTTGCTACAAGGACAACTGGTACTTGATAAGCTGGTGCCACGAAAAGCAGGATCTGCGTGACTTCCTGGTATCGCGCATCCTTGCGGTCGAGCCTACCAACGCGACCTTTGAGTACCACCCGGACTACGACCTCGAAACCCACAAGCGCGAAAGCCTGCTCTTCCGCGGCAGCGAACGCAGCATCCGCATCCGCTGCGAGTTCGACAAGTTCGCCGCGCACTGGATAAGGTTGAAGAAAGTCCACCCGACCCAGCAGATTTTCGAACGCGAGGACGGCAGCATCGAAGTCACCTTCCTGGTCACGTCATACGAAAACATGCTCCGCTGGGTGCTCTCGTTCGGCGAGCATGCGCGCGTCCTTGAGCCGATAGACCTGATTTACAAGGTAAAGCGCAGCGTGGACAGGCTAGCCCAGCTTTACGCGCATGTCCCCGGCTACTACGATCAAATGGGCGGGCCGCCCTCCCGCCAGCGCTACCAGCAGCGCGGCTACGAAATCGGCCGTCCTCCCGCGGGCAGGGTGCGCGAGTACCTGCCCCCGCGCGGACGCGGCGGCTATGAGATAGGACGCGGCGGCTATGAAGTGCCCGCGCGTGGATACGATCCGGCGGCCAGAGGTTACGATCCCGGTGCGCGCGGCGGCTACGAACGTCCCGGCTACGAACGTCCCGGCTACGAGCGTCCGGGATACGAGCGCGGCGGCTACGAAAGGGGCGGGTACGAGCGCGGCGGCGGGTACGAGCAGCCTCCCCGCGGCGGCTACGAAATCGACCGCGGCCGGCCGGGAACAGGTTTCGGGCGCGGCGGTTTCGAGTACGATTATGGCGGCGGTTACGAGCCGGATCGCGCCGGGGAACCCGAGCCCCGCGCAAACGCTCCCGAAGAAGAGACCGAGAACGACGAGTAAATCGCCCGGCCTGATACCGGCTTGACTTTTTAATGCTCTGCGGCCGCTGGCGAATTTGCTATTCGTCCGGGTGCAGCAGCGCCTTCAGCTCCGCGACTTTTTCGCCTGCGAGTATCTTGGTCACGCCTTCCGGCTCCTCGTCGGTGAACCACTGCCAGTGCTTCAGCGCCTCTTCCAGTTCTCCCGATTCCTCGTAAATTCTCGCCGCAAGGAACCGCGCCTCCTGGTGCCGGGGATCGAGCTCGACCGTGTGCGCGATCTCGGCTTTCGCGCGGCTCCGGTCTCCGGATAAATACCGGGCCAGCGCCAGGGCGTACGAGTAATCCGCGTTTTCCAAATCGTCGTTCGCCGCGTTTTCCAGCAATTCCTGCGCGCGGGCCAGCAGGTGAGCTTTGGCGCTTTCGTCTTCCTCCGCCATCGCTTGCTCCAGCGCGACGAGGCCTTGCTCGAACATCCCGCCCGCGTCCGGAATCATCGCGGCGATTTCCGCGGCCTTGTCGAGATCGCCGGACAGCCTAAGCATCACCGAGTATTTCTTCAATTGGCCGGGCTTCAGGTCTTTTTCGCGTACCCTTCCCTCCGCGGCCTTCCATCCGGCGAGGCTGCCGAAGATGAACGCCTCCTCGAACAAGTCCTCCTGCCACGCGTCACCGGGGGGGGCGAAATCCGCGAAGAGCGCCTTCTCACCGCGGCTGGGCGCGTTCCGGAACCGCGCCTCGAAATCGTAATCGCCGTCCATCAGGAAATCGTACCGGTAGGGAAGCGCCATCGCGTAGTACTTGAGCGAGTCGAACGCGCGCTGCGCGGACGAGTAAGCCCCCTGCTCGAACAGGTAATGCGCAAGCGTGCGCAAAACCTGCGGATCGTTCGTCGCGTTGTATGCGGCGGCGTATGCGTTCACCGCTTCACGCTCGCGCCCGGCCTTGCGGTAAAGCTCCGCCAAAACCACGCCAAGGTACGCATCTCGCTTCAGCGCCTTGGAGTCTTCAAGCGCGGCTATCGCGCCGTCAAGGTCGCCCTTCGCCTCGCAAAGCTTGGATTCCCAAAGCGGAATGGATTCGTAATCGGGAGCTTTGGACTTTGCCTGCTCGAGTTTCTTTTCCGCAAGCTCGAACTCGCCCGCCTCGTAATGCCGGATGAGGCTTGCAAGGTAGGTCGCCGCGCCTTGCTCCACCATCCCGCGGCAGATGAACACTCCGGCGGATTTTCGGTCGAGAGTGCCGCGGGCGAACATCTCGTACCAGCGCTCCTTCGTGTACGCTTTGGCCGCGTTTTTGTAGGACTGCTCCAGCCAGTACAGCTTGTCGTCAGGATCGAGGAAGTAATACCACTCGGCCGCGAGGCCTGTTTCGGTTCCGCCGAGCGAATAGACCTGGGTGATTTTCTCGTAGTGTCCGCCGGCTTCGGACGTTTCCGTCTCGGAGAACATAAGCGGCCAGGCTGCTCCCGGCTCGAACCGCGCGGAGAGCTCCGGCAGCAGCACGCTGGCCGACACGACGAAAAATCCGAATGGCCCTTTTTCGGGAACCTTGTACACAAGCGTGTAAATCCCGTCCCCCCTGACGCGGTCGGGTGCCTTGCCGTCGTCGAACGCTTTCGCGCGGCCTTCTTTGAACATCCCGCCCGAAAAAACCACGCGCAGACTTTCGACCATCTCGCGGTGCGGCGGCAGCATCACCGGCACTTCGAACACGATTTCATGTCCTTCTCGGGCGGTGGACGGCGAGGCCTTTACTTCGCCCACGCTGAAATAGCCCGGATCGCGCCAATACGAGCTACCTTCCGAAGGAACGACGATTTCGCAAAGGTAAACCGCGTACCGGTTCAGATCCGAAAAGTAAACCGGAACGGCTCCATTGAACAGCGGTTTTGCCGTTTCGCCGGCGACGATATCGGCTTCGGTCATTCTAATGTCCATTTTGGACTGGGTTTTCGACTTGAATCCGCCGAAGATGCTGTATCCGGGAAGCCATTGAAAGCTGCGCCGGCCGAGGGGCGCTTCGAGGGTGTAGGCGCCGTTCTCGTCCGTGACGGTTTCGGAGAACAGGACTCCGTCAATCAGGATTGAAATCCTAACGCCCGTTAAGCCGATTCCCGCCTCATTTACGATCCTGCCGCGGACCGAGCCTACCGCTTCGCCGGCGGCCGCCGCGCGGGGAAAAAACAGCAAAATCGCCGCGATTGTCCAAATCGCGAAAGCAAAGGTAATACGCCGGTTAGGCATGGCCCGATCCATCCTTTCAAGCCGCAAGGGCAGGAATGGATTATACCCCGAAGGCGCCGCCCGCGATCATTTCCGGAAAAAGCCCGATAAATTGCAAATAAGAGGGGTAATTGACCATGTGGAGGCGCGTGCGGCTATTGCAAAGCGCCGAAAATCGTGCTATAAGTCGTCCGATTTTCCGCTTTGTGGGGATGCGGAAGGGTAGTTTTCAACAGGGTTACTAACATTTTGTCCACATTTGCTTAACCGGCGTGTGGATTTGTTGATAAGTTGCGCCGCCAGCGTACCTTTGAAATGTTTGTGAATGTTGGTAACTTGTTTCTCATATAAGCGTAGTAAATACCGGCACAAATTCCATGCGGATAATTTATTAACCGCCCGGTTTTGCGCCGGTTCGAAAGTTGTAAGTTTATTGTTGGAAGTTGTGGGAAGTCCTGTTAAGGGCCGCCTCCGCAGGCTCCCCGTTGCGAAGCAAAGGAGGTAGTGGAATGTCGATTGACCGCACAAATCAGCTTGCGGGTTTGGAAGGCGCGGAGTTCAAGGCCGCGCCCAAGCCGGGCGAGCTCACGATAGAGCGCCACTTCACCAGGGACGGGGTGGATCCATACGACCTGTTCGAATGGACGCGGCGCAAGGCCCAGATCACCAACGAGAAGGGCGAGGTGATTTTCGAGCAGGACGATGTCGAGGTTCCTTCCACGTGGAGCCAGATGGCGACAAACGTCGTGGTTTCCAAGTACTTCGCGGGCGCGGTGGACCTGCCCGGCCGCGAGACCTCGGTCAAGCAGCTCGTTTCTCGCGTCGCGGACACGATGTACCACTGGGGCCGCGCATGCGGCTACTTCGTAAGCGAGGAAGAAGCGCGCATCTTCCGCGACGAGCTCACCTACATCCTTGCGGGGCAATTTGCCGCGTTCAACAGCCCGGTGTGGTTCAACGTGGGCGTGGAGCCTAAGCCCCAGTGCAGCGCCTGTTTCATCAACAGCGTAACCGACTCCATGGAAAGCATCCTGAATCTCGCCAAGACCGAAGGGATGCTTTTCAAATTCGGAAGCGGGACCGGCACCAACCTCTCGCCGCTGCGCGGAAGCATGGAGCGCCTGCACGGGGGGGGCGTGGCAAGCGGTCCGGTGAGCTTCATGCGCGGATACGACGCGTTCGCCGGAGTGATCAAGAGCGGCGGCAAAACCCGCCGCGCGGCGAAGATGGTCATCCTCGACATAGACCATCCGGACGTGGAGGAGTTCATCAATTGCAAGGCCAACGAGGAGCGCAAGGCATGGGCGCTGATCGACGCCGGCTACTCCGGCGACTTCCGCGGCGAAGCGTATTCCAGCATCTTCTTCCAGAACGGAAACAACAGCATCCGCGTATCGGACGAGTTCATGCGCGCGGTGTTGGACGACCGCGAGTGGCAGACTCGTGCCCGCACCACTGGCCAACCGATGCAGACATACAAGGCTCGGGCGCTCCTCAAGCAGGCCGCCGAGGCCGCGCACTTCTGCGGCGATCCCGGAATCCAGTTCGACACTACGGTGAACGACTGGAACCCGTGCATAAATTCGGGCAGGATCAACGCGTCCAATCCGTGCAGCGAATACATGTTCCTGGACGACAGCGCGTGCAACTTGGCGTCCCTTAATTTGATGAAATTCCTCGACGCGCGCGGCGACTTCGACGTGGACGGCTTTATGCATACCGTCAAGATCGTTTTCCTCGCGCAGGAAATCATCGTGGACAACGCGAGCTATCCGAACGAAAAAATCGAAGCCAACAGCCACAAATTCCGGCCGATCGGACTGGGATACGCCAACCTGGGGGCGCTTCTCATGGCGGAGGGGCTGCCTTACGACAGCGAGGAAGGCCGCTCGTACGCCGCGGCGATCACGTCGCTTATGGGCGGCGCGTCCTATTTGACTAGCGCGCAGATCGCGTCGCGCATCGGGCCGTTCTCCGAGTTCGAGAAAAACCGCGAGCCTTTCCTTCGCGTTCTAAAGAAGCACCAGATCGCGAGCCAGCAGATCGACGCGAACCAGGTGCCGGATTATCTGCTCGCGGCCGCGCAGACGGTGTGGGACGAGAGCTGCAGGCTGGCCGCGACGTATGGCGTGCGCAACGCGCAGGCGACGGTGCTTGCCCCGACGGGCACGATAGCGTTCATGATGGACTGCGACACGACTGGCATCGAGCCCGACATCGCGCTGGTCAAGTACAAGAAGCTCGTCGGCGGCGGTCTCTTGAAGATCGTAAACCACACCGTGCCCCGCGCATTGCAAAAGCTCGGCTACCCGTCGCGCCAGATCGAAGACATCGTCGCTTACATCGACGCGAACGACACGATCGAGGGCGCGCCGCACATCAAAGAGCAGCACCTGCCCGTTTTCGATTGCGCGTTCCGCGCGGTCAAAGGCAAGCGGGCGATACATTACATGGGCCACGTGCGGATGATGGCCGCGGCCCAGCCGTTCCTGTCGGGCGCGATCTCGAAGACGGTGAACATGCCCGAGGACGCGACCGCGGAAGATATCGCGAACGTCTACATCGAGGCGTGGAAACTCGGCCTCAAGGCGATTGCGATTTACCGCGAGAACTCCAAGCGCAGCCAGCCGCTCTCGACGACGATCGAGGACGGGAAGAAAAAGATGGCCGGGCCGCCCCAGCCGGTGCGCCGCCGCCTGCCCGACGAGCGCGCCAGCATCACGCACAAGTTCAGCATCAGCGGCCATGAGGGATACATCACCGTCGGAATGTACGAGGACGGCTCCCCCGGCGAAATTTTCATAACGATGGCGAAGGAAGGCTCGACGATTTCGGGCCTGATGGACACGATCGCAACGATGACTTCGATAATGCTCCAGTACGGAGTGCCGCTGAAAGTGCTCGTCCAGAAGTTCAGCCACAACCGGTTCGAGCCGTCCGGCTGGACGAACAACCCGGACATCAAATACGCGAAGTCCATCGTGGACTACGTATTCAGATGGCTCGCGATCAAGTTCCAGTCTTCCGACGCGGTGCCGCCGAACGGGACGCACGAACCCGCGCCCGTATCCGAACCCGCGGCCACGATAGTCCAGACCGGGCTGCCGCTCGTCGGCAAGACCAGAGAGGAATTCGTGAACGAAACGCAGGCGTCAAGCTCGATCTGCCCCGAATGCGGGAGCATCATGACCCAGACGGGGAGCTGCCACACCTGCTCGAATTGCTTATACAACGAGGGCTGCGGCTAGCCACACACTCCGGCGACCGCCGTTCCTCCGCCTTTACCCCATACCACCGGGGGCTCCGAAAGGAGCCCCTTTTTTCGCGCGCAGGGGGGGGAGGGGGGAGGTATTTCTGCGAAAACTTGGAATTAGCACAAGCCACTAAAATGCAGGGGCGGGGAAGATATGCTTCCCCGCCCTTTCGTTCTAACGACTAATTGCAGGAATCTGCAAGCGATTATTAGTCGCTTCAAGATTGCTCCTTGTCGCTGCTTTTCGACGGAGTGCCTTTCACAATTGTCAGTTTGGGACCGGCAATTTCGGACAATGCCGCAATCACCTCGTAAGGAAGGCGAAACGTGCAAGCGCGTTCGAAGTATTCCACTTCGACAATTTTATCTCCTGCATTCCTTGCAAAAACCAGTTTGTCGTCCGCCAGCCGGATATAACTCATCAATTGGAAACCTCCTCTAAAAGGCAAATCGCAATTCACTTAGCGAGAAAAGACTGCAATGCTGCTTTAACAGCCGCTGCCCGCCGAAATCCATAAAGACATCTACGGATCCTCGTTGAGTTGAAGGTACCTTGGATTTGCTTGACCGGCCCACTCCACCAGGATGTACTCGTCCACTGGCACCTTACCGGTGTATAAAGTACCGCCCGAGAATTTGATGAAGGGCTGGTCCGTGTCGCTTTGGCTAAGCTCCAGAACTGGAATTGCCGCGGTTGTGCTGGTTTGCCTGCAAGTGACACGGGCATCCAATACTGAGACGACGTCTGCACCCAGAAGCACCTTATCGTTGCCGGCATCGGCAAAAATAATGGCCGCATGGGTGTCGCCTTCAACCCGGAAGTCTATGTCGCCGCCGTCTTCATTGAGAACTACTTCGGTGGTTGTGGCTTTTAAGATTTCCGCCATTTTGCTTACCTCCTTTTGCTGAGATTTGGTCTGACAATGGCATGTTCGACCGCATGCCTGGGAAAAAATCCACACAATGTCAGTAGTAGCTGCAGTAGTAAATGCCTCCGGTCATTCCGTAAGTGATTGCGGGCGAATTGTCAATCAAAGAAGCCTTTATTTCAAGAACCGATGCAGGGCTGATCTGCACTAGTTCACTCCACTGAAGGGGAAGCCCTGAAGGCGATGCAAAATAAACAACTCCAACTGGGTTGTATTCACCGCCAATCGGACCTCGCTGATAGGGAAGCAAAATTCGATCCGCACTGGCAATTATACAGGGCCCCTTATTCACGTTGGCGTCGTCCAATTTTTGCGGCATGATCCAACTTTCCCCGGAACCGTCGTTAGAATACAGAAAAAACAGGTCCTGCCCCTGAAATGAACTGTATGCGCAAAATAAACGGTCGTTCCAAAGCCCCGCTACGACTGTGCGTGAATCATTCGCGATTGGCCCGATTAATACCCATTCAGTGCACGCGGCATCAAATGATTTTGCAAATCTGAGTTCCTTGGATGCGAAGTCTACGTAAGCGACCGATATAATGCCATCGGCCAATATTACCCCGGCAATCCCGCTGTAGCCCGGTTTTCCCTGATCGTCAACCACTACAGGAGTGCCCCAAAAACTGCCGTCCGGCGATTCCGCCGCGACGAACATCAACGAACCGGACGACGCGTCAGCTTTGTAATAAAAAATGCCCGGATTACCGTTTGCCAATTGCAGCAGCACGCATTTCCTGCCCGAGTCCAGGTCCGAATCAACGACTACGGGTTCGTTCCAAATCGTTCCCGTCGAGTTCTGCGCGGCGGCGTACTTCAAGTCCCCGTTTGGTTCGTCGTAATATGCGACTGCCGGATTTCCGCCAATCATCGCCAAGCTCAAGTCGCCGGCAATATTCTCGCCTGAATCCAAAATCGAGGAGTTTGTCCAGCTTGTTCCCCGCTCATTCAACGCCCGGACATATTTGAGCGCGAAGTTGGTGTGGTCGTAATATGCGATGGCGGGAAGGCCGCCAACATCGTACAGGCTCACATCTTTGGCTTCTATTCCAGATGTTTGCGCCACAAAGCTCAGGTGAAAGCCTTTAACACTTAACAGAACGCTCTTCTCCGTGCTCGCGCCTTCCGAGTCCCACACCTTCACAGTCGCGGTCGTCGTCGGATACGGCACGGTGTACGTGTGCTCCTGAACCGGGCCGACGCCTTCCAAATCCCAAAGCCCGCCGTCGAAGTTCCAGTCGTAGCCGACAATCGTCCCGTCCGGATCGAAGCTTGCTGACGCGTCGAACGAAACCAAAAGCGGCGCATCCCCTTCAAGCGTGCTCGCGGTGAGAGCCGCGACGGGCGGCAGGTTATCGCCCGTATTCGGCAGAAGCGTGATCTGCTTCGTCGAGGTCGCGGCAGCGCCTTCGTTGTCCGTCACGCGCACCGCGAGAATAAGCGATCCCTCGGCTTCGTACGTGTGCTGGACGAATCCGTATCCGCCGTTGTCCGTCTCGAACGTCCCGTCCCCGTCCAAGTCGAACTGGAAATTCGCAATCGTCCCGTCGGGATCGTAGCTTCCCCGCGAGTCGAGCGATACTTCAAGCGGAACTTTGCCGGATGACGGCGAAATGTACAGAAGCGCAACGGGCTGCTCGTTGTACGGCGTGACGGTTAGCGAGAACGGAAACGACGCCTCGCCCGCGGAATTGGTTACTGTGAGCCAGCAGGAATACTCCCCCGCCGCGCCCAGAACGACGACGGGAGATTCATCGGATGACGTTGCAGGCTCCGCCCCCCCCCCGAAGTCCCACGAATAGCCAATCGGCTGCGTGCCGGTAACTGACGCGGTGAATGTAACCTGCTGTTCTTCCATTCCCGAAATCGGCGAGACGG
>JABRWB010000063.1 GCA_039961635.1 bacterium | reverse complement strand
CTCAAGCTGCTCCGCTGGAACTCCCCGGCAGAGGCCATTTACGAGGAACTGCTACACTTCCCTAACCCCGAAAGTGTTGCACTTCATTTTTGAATCCGGGAATGCTGTAACACAAAACCTATTGAAGCAATGTTTAGTTGAAGCGGAGTATAGCGTCTGATACAATCGGTTTTCAATATTGCGTGGGTTAATCGCCAAAAGCTACAATGTAACGTGCCATTGTTCCTGTTAAATGGCCTAATGTGAGCCCTTGGATTATTAACCGCTTGTTGTGTTCGCTCAAACAATGGCAAGCTTGCACTGCCAGAAAACGCAAAAAATAAGTCTCTGAATCCTGTATTATGAAACAAGGCCATGTGTATTTGCATTCTCCTTATTGTTCTCCCATGAACGGATACCTGTAGTCCTTCGGCGGGACGAAATTCTCCTTCACGGTGCGCGGCGAGACCCACTTGAGCAGGTTTATCGCGCTGCCCGCCTTGTCGTTCGTGCCGCTGGCGCGCCCGCCGCCGAACGGCTGCTGTCCCACGACCGCGCCCGTCGGCTTGTCGTTGATGTAGAAATTCCCCGCCGCGTGCCGCAGCGCCTCGTAAGCGACGCCTATCGCGTACCTGTCCTGCGCGAATACCGCGCCCGTGAGCGCGTACGGCGACGTCGTGTCGCACAGCCGCAGCGCGTCCTCGTACTCGCCGTCCTTGTACACGTGGATCGTCAGCACCGGGCCGAAGATTTCCTCGCACATCGTCCTGAAATCGTGCGTTTTGGCGAGTATAACCGTCGGCTGGACGAAGTACCCCAGCGAGTCGTCGCAATTCCCGCCGAAAATTATTTCCGCGTCGTTCGATTTTTTCGCGAACTCGATGTAATCCTTATGCCCGTCGAACGCCGCGCGGTCGATCACCGCGTTCACGAAATTGCGGAAGTCGGTGACCGGCCCCATCTTTATTTCACCGAGCATGTCGCCCATCAGGTCGCGCAGCTTCGGCCAGAGCGATTCGGGGATGTACGCGCGGCTGGCGGCGCTGCACTTCTGGCCCTGGTATTCGAACGCGCCCCGCACGAGCGCGACCGCGAGCGCTTCGACGTCCGCGGACGCGTGCGCGAAGACGAAATCCTTCCCGCCCGTCTCGCCCACGATGCGCGGGTACGCCTTGTAGCTTGTGATGTTGACGCCGATCGTCTTCCACATCTGCTGGAAAACGCTGGTGCTTCCGGTGAAGTGCACGCCCGCGAGGTCGGGCGACGCCATCACCGGATTGCCCACCTTACCGCCGCTTCCGGGGATGAAATTTATCACTCCCGGCGGCAGCCCCGCCGCCTCGAAAAGCTTCATCAGATAGTATCCCGATAGTATCGAGCTGCTGGCCGGCTTCCACAAAACCGTGTTGCCCATCAGCGCGGGCGAGGTCGGCAGGTTGCCTGCGATGCTCGTGAAGTTGAACGGCGTCACCGCGAAGACGAATCCCTCCAGCGGGCGCTGCTCGACGTAGTTCCACATCCCCGTCGGGGAAACGGGCGGCTGCTCGCTGTAAATCGCCTGCGCGTAGTACGGGTTGAACCGCCAGAAATCCACAAGCTCGCACGCGGAGTCGATCTCCGCCTGGAAAACGTTCTTGCTCTGGCCGAGCATCGTCGCCGCGTTCAGCGTGTCGCGCCACGGCCCGGCCAGAAGCTCCGCCATCTTGAGGAAAACGCTCGCGCGCATGTGCCACGGCGTCTCGCTCCAGTCCGCCCACGCTTCGCGCGATGCCTGTATCGCGGCCTCGACTTCGGCCGCGCCCGCGCGGTGGTAGCGGCCGAGCAGATGCGCATGCTCGTGCGGGCAAACGATATCCGCAACGTCGCCGGTGCGGACTTCCTTGCCGCCGATGATGAGCGGGACCTCGACCTCTTCCTTCCACATAGCGTCGAGCCGCGCCTTCAGCGACGCGCGCTCCGGGCTTCCCGGCGCGTAGCTCTTGACAGGTTCGTTTACAGGCCTAGGTACGTTGAAAACTCCGTGCGTCATACTATCCTCCATGCGGGCGGGCAGGGGCCGCGCCCTTCTCGTATCCTAGCACAGGGATTGCCCACCGGCGGAGCGCCGCGCCGCTTGCGCGAAAGCGAACGCGGGAAGTTAGAGGGGAAAGAAGTTCTTTCCGATACGCGTTTATAGCCGACGGGAAATGGCTATGCCTCTGGATGCTTCTTCTTGGATTTCTGCTTCTTGAGGTAAGCCTTTCTTGCCGCTTCGTTTTTTTTTGACGAATTCGGTGTTTGCCTTCTCCCGGAACGCGCGCTGCTCGGTCTCGGTCATCTTCGAGAGCTTTTCCTGCAGCATCTGGGCGCCCAGATGCTTCAATTTTAAGCAAGGCAGATCGTCTAAGGATATTTCAATCACCTTCTAATATCGCCACAATTTCAAATGGAGTGGTGATGTTCAAAGGATTGTACCTGAAATCAAATCCCGGGCGGAGCGGAATCGCCTTCCCGCCCGCCCGATATTCGCAATCTACACTGCGGCGTGCGTATGGCCATGCACGTGCTTGAGCGTGTCGCGGAACCGGTCCACCACCTTGTCAAGCAGGTCGCAGCCGATCACGACCGGCGGCTGGAGCCGCATCACCTTCGGGTTGTTTATCGTGTGCGCGACAAGGACGTCGCGCTCAAACAAACCTTTGGAAACTGCAAATCCTGTGTCGGCTTCCCGGAATTCCACGCCGATCCACAGCCCGAGGCCGCGCACATCCGCGATCTCGTCGGGGAACTCCCGGGCGATTTCCCAAAGATTGTTCTTGAAGCTCTCGCCCTTCTGACGCGACTGGCGCGCCACGTCCTCGCGCTCCATCATGTCTATCGCGGCAAGCGCGGCCGCGCACGCCGGCGCGCTTCCGGCGAAAGTGTTCGTGAAGTACCACGGGTTGCCGAAAATCGCCTGCCACACCTCGCGCGTGCCGCTGACTGCGCTTATCGGAAACACCCCGCCGCTCATCGCCTTGGCCATCACGATAATGTCCGGTTTCACGCCCGTGTGCTCGCAGCAGAACATCGCGCCGCTTCTGCAGAACCCGCTCTGCACCTCGTCCACGTGCAAAAGCGCCCCGTGCTCGTCGCAGAGCTTGCGCACGCCCGGCATGAAATCGTCGCCCGGCACGTTTATCCCCCCCTCCCCCTGCACGGCCTCGACGATCACGCTGGCCACTTTCCCCGCGTTCGCCTTCATCACGCGTTCGAGATCCTCAAGATCGCCGTAGCGCGCGACCGTACCTTCCTCGCCGAGCCCCGGAACGAGCGGCTGGAACTTGTCGCGTATCGCGCCGCGGTTCGTCCCCGACAGCGCGCCCATCGTCTTTCCGTGGAACGAATTGGTGAACGTGACGTGCACGCACCGCTCTTCGCCGCGCACCTCGCGGTGGTACAACCGCGCAAGTTTAATCGCGGCGTCGTTGGACTCCGCGCCGCCGCTGTGAAAGTAGGTGTACTTGATGTCTCCCGGCGTTATTTCGGCCAGCTTTTTCGCAAGCTCGCCCTGCAGCGGATTCAGAAGCTCCTGGCTGTACAGCCCCATCCGCGCGTAGACCGCCATCACCGCGTCCATCACGGGCTTCGGCCTGTGCCCCAGGACGAACACGCCGTATCCGGCCAGGCAGTCTATGAAGCTCTTGCCGTGCACGTCGAACATCAGCGCGCCCTCGGCAGCCCATTCCACTTCCTTCGCCGACGCGCTTTTTTTCATTCCCAGAAAAGCGGGATTAAGATACTCGTTGTAGTTCTCGACCGTTTCCGCGATCAATCGTTCGCGCTCTTCCGCGGTCAGGTCGTTTTTCAAGCTCAAATACATTTCGCACCTCCATACGAACGCAAATAAATCGAACGGACTACCGCGCCGCACTCTTGCGTTCGTCGGGGTGGTTGGAGGCCAGGATGATGAACAATAGCGTCCGCCATTCTTCGCGGACGCGCACCGGCCTGCTCAATTTGCGGCTCACAGGTTCATCACCTCCATCGTGAATGCGGCCATCACATCATACTCATCCGCTCCGCTCGATTTCAAGCGGAAATCGGTTTCGCCGACAAGTTCCATGGCACGCGATATCTGCTCCTGCCGCCATCCGCCCAATTGCGCGGCGAACCTGTCCCGTGCCGACTTGTGCATCCGCATCACTTCGGGCAGCTTGAACATCCCGCCCCGGCCCAGCGCCGCGCACGCCGCCAGAAGCTCCAGGCGCCCGTGCACCAGCGAGAGCACCTGTACCCCCGCTCCCCCCGCCTCGATTATCTGGCGCAGCAGGTGCACCGCAAGGCTGCGCCGCTCGAACAGCGCGTCCAAATAAGAGAACACGCGCTCCGTCGGCACCGGCGCCACCTGCTCCCGGAGCATCCTGTCCGGCACCGCCTGCGGCTTTTCGCTCGCCTTCAAAAGCGACAGCTTTTCGAGCTCCTTCTCGACGAGCTGCGGCAGGTATGCGCATGCCTCCGCCAGGTATTCCGCGCCCGCTTCGCCCAGCACCAGCCCGAAACGCGCGGCCCGCGCCCGCGTCCATGCGCCCATCCGGTCGGGATAGGTCTCCCGCGTGAGGTCGTGCACCTGGGACGCCGCGCCGTCCAGCGCCTTGTGAATCGCGCTGCGCTCGTAGTCCTTCGCCTTGCGGTAGTCCTTCCAGTTGGTGTTCTGCGTGAACGCGATGAACTTGTTGGGCGGCGAGGACTTTATCGCGTTTTCCAGGGCTTCTGAATCGCCCTTCACGAACGAGAGCGCGGATACATTGTCCACCCAGTGGTACTCCTCCAGCGAAAAAAGATCGCGGGAGACGAGCAGCTCGATCACGCCGGCTAGCTTCAGCTCCTCGGCGAAGTGGCGCGCCGCATCCGCCCGGCCGAGGCATTCCTCGACGCGCTCGCGGATGAGTAGGTCGTCCTTCCCGAAGATATAGTACGTGGCCACCGTGGGAGATTATAGTAGGGGCGGCTGCCAGCCGCCCCTGCATTTCCCTCTTCCCTCTTCACGCTTCACTCATCACGGGCGCACGCAGTGCGCCCCTGCAACGGGCGTGAGGAAATTGTTTCCCGGCGGGACGCCGGGCCTCCCATCGCCCCTACTTTTTAAATTCCGGTTTCCTGTTTTCCATAAACGCCCGGACGCCTTCCTCCCGGTCGGGCGACGCCCACAGCAGTCCGAACAGCTCGCTTTCGAGATCCAGTCCGTCGTCTATCGACAGCGTGAGGCCCCGCACGACCGCCCGCTTGGCCACCGCAATCGCCGTGCGGCTCTTCTTCGTGAACTGGGCGAGGAACTTCATCGTGCCGGGCAAAAGCTCCTCGGGCTCGAAAACCCGGCACACGAGGCCCAGCTCCTTCGCCTCCTGGGGAGTGACAGGCTCGCCGGAGAGGATCATCTCCAGCGCCTTCTGCCGTCCCACGAGGCGGGGCAGGCGCTGGGTGCCGCCCCATCCGGGCATCACTCCGAGGTTGATCTCGGGCAGGCCGAGTCTTGCGCGGGTGCTGGCCGTGCGGAAGTCGCAGGCCATCGCGATTTCAAGCCCGCCGCCCAGCGCGAAGCCGTTTATCGCCGCGCACGTTATGAACGGCGCAGCTTCGAACATCTGGAAGACGCGCTGGCCGATGTAGCTGAAATGCCGGGCGCCGTGCGGGTCGAGGCTGGGGAACTGGCCGCGGATGTCGGCGCCGGTCGAAAAAACCTTGCCGCTGCCGGTCAGGATCAGCGCGCGGATGGTCTCGTTCTCGTAGTAGCTTTCCAGAAGCGCCTTGAGGCAGCCGACGAGGTCGGGGCCGAACGTGTTGTACTTGTCGCCCTCCTTGTCGATCGTGAGGGTGAGGATGCCGCAGTCGGAATCCATCCGGACCTTGAAGAAACGCTCGAACTCAAGCTGGGCCATTTGAGCCTCCATCTGAAGCCCGCATGGTAGCACAGGCGCCGATTAGTCAACCGCGCGCGCCGTTCCGGCGTGCGAACAAAAACCGCAGGAATTTGTCTATAATAACCGCGGTGCGGACTCACTTGAAACATGGCGCATGGATCGCGGCGGCCGCCGTCGCGCTAACCGCGCTTTTCGCGTATCAGCCGCCCGTCCGCGCGCAGCAGGATGAAATCTCGCCCGAGTTCAAAAATTACGATTTCACACTCAAGTCGCTCGACGGCGTGTCGAAAGTGCGTCTTGGAAGCCTGATTAAAAAGAATTACGTGGTGCTCGTCTTTTGGAGCGCGCGCTGCCCGCTGTGCGATTTCGCGATGCCTTATGTCGCGATGTACGACGACCTGCTGACGGAGAAGGAAATAAAGGACGTGAAGCTGTTGACCGTTGCGCTGGACGCGCGCGCGGAAGATCCGCTTAAGGTCGCCATCGCGGAAAAGTACGCATTCGAAATTCTGCACGATCCGCTGGCGCGGGACACCAACGAGCCGTACCTGTTGGAGAAAAAAGGAATACCAGCCTGTTATATTTTCAACAAGCGCGGCTATATAATCGCGACGATATACGGCTTCGACAAGAACTTTATGAACGACGTACAGGAAGCGATCAACGCCGACCGCCAGTCCTACGGCGGAGCGCATTCCAGGCCGAACAGAATCGTGGAGTAGGCATCGCGCGGTCGATTTACGCATTCGAAGCACCGTCGTGAGACGCGATTTGCCGCGGTCGCGCAATCCGGCATTCCGCCAAATGGCGGATCGGCAATGGCCACGATTTGGTCGTTAACCGGAACTACTCCGCGGGCAGTTCCGCGTATGGCAGGTCGGCAAGGTACGCGCCCACCTCACGAAGCGCCCAAGCAAGCCATTCGGAGCGGGCGAGAAGTTCGCCCGATGCTTCCTCCGGGGAAACGGATACGCGCAGCTCCAGCAGCTCCGCCATTTCCGCATCCGAGTAGCCCAGCTTTTTCATCGCGTCCTTTTCGAACTGCGTCCAGCCCTCGCTTCGCAATCTATTCTGATATTTGCGCATCGCATCCGGCGTCACGGTGAGGGCGGCCACGCCTTCCGAGCGGAGAACGGCGATGAGTGCATCCAGCTTGTCGGCCGCGTCCAGGTAATGTACTCCCGCCAGGTGCTTGTAGTGCAGGATGGCGTCGCGCTGCTTGTAAATCCAGTCCGCGTCTTTTGCAAGCACCGCGCCGCCATGCCGGTCGAGCGACTGGGAAGCCGCGCGCGCGTGCGCAACCGCGGCCAGGCTGGCCTGCAGGTACGCGTTGATGGCGTCCGCGCGCTCCTGCGAGCATCCGTCCGCGGCAGTCAGTTTGGGAAAATCAAATTCTTCCGGTTTCGCAATCCGCTTGTAGTCCGGATCGGGAGGGTCGCCCGCAAGCGCGTTCGACGCCTTTTCCCACGTGTTGACGTTGAAATCCACAATTTTGCCCATCCCGTAATTGGGGATGCCCATTCCGATCTGGTTCGCTGCGAATCCTTTTACGCCGCTGGTTGCAAGATCCGCCGCATTGTTGCCGTAGCCGAACCAGTCGAGCACTTTGCGCAGCTTGTCGAAGCCGTCCTTGCCGGGCGAATCCCGCGGTTCCTCGGGTTGCTGATCCGGCCTGCGCGGCCGGTTTGGATCGTATTCCGGCAGCCCCCGTCTGCGGCCGCCGGAATTGGGCTTTTCGCGCGGACTCAGCGCAAGCCGCTGCCTGCCGCGGTTCGCGGGAGCGGCAACCCCCCCCCCGCCGAACTCCGACCGACCGGTCGCGGCCACGACGCCTTGGCGAAGAGCCGATCTCGCGGCTTCGAAGTTCGGGAATCCCGCGATGGAAAACCCTCCTGACAGGTAATGTGGTTTACTCGAATTCACGCCCAGCGCGTTTTCGAACGCCGGCCATGGCGTGCGATTGGCGCCGTTTGCGCTGTTGCTTGCGGCAACCGACTCTATTTCGTGCAAAGCAGGCTTTTCGTAAGAAAGCGATGCCTGCATCCCCACATATGTGGTCGGAGTGAGCACTCTCAAAATCCTGTCCGACAATGCGTCGCAAAGCAGCCTTACGGATACATCGGCAGGATCCCCCCCCGGATTCGCGTTTTTAAGTTCCGCGGGAACTGGCATGTTCGATCGAAACGCGATTTCGTCGAATCCTTCGGCGGCCGGCGGAAACTCCTCGTGCACAGAAATATCGGGCGCGATGTATCCGGTGATTTTGCGCACCGCGTAACCTAGCATCGCGAGGTCGTACATATCCGCGCGAATTTCCTTGGAAATGCTGCTCCCTTTCGGAGCGGTTTTAAGAAGCGAATCCAGCTCGCCGCCGAATTGGGATGCGAATTTCGCATATGCAGCCGCATCCGGGTAAGCCGCTCCGCTGCCCGGCGCGCTTTTTCCGGGATTACCGACGATCGTCCATCCGGGTTTGGTCCACTCGGCGGCCGGCCTTACGTGCGACCTGAACAACCTTACCGATTTGATGGCATGGCCCGCAGCGTCTTTCGTGCCCTTGAACGCAAGCGGCGCGATGGAGTCGTCGTATTCTATTTCAATTCTGTCCCCGTTTTCATTTAGGACATCGTAAATCCTCCCCTTGGAATCCCGGGCGACGTCGCATTTTTGCGGGCACATCATTTCCATGTGCATGTCGGAATAGCCATGCGGGAAAAATCGGATGAAATAACCGTCCGGATGCACAGACCACCTGCCGCGGGGAATCTCCGGCCCTTTGTCCCCTTGCGGATCTCCCGCGAGCACCGCGATTGCTTCCAGTTCGGAATAGCTGGAATATCCCGATGTGAGCGTCTGGCGCAGTCTGGCCTCTGCCTCGTAAATTTCGCGCACTCCCGGGGGGAGATTGCCGAATGCCTTGTTCCATAGCTCGGGCGGGACCAAGCCCAAAACGCCGCCTTGCAGCTCCAGCAGCTCCTTTTCGGTGAGAAGCTTCGCGGCGACGGCTTGCATTTCGTGATTCATCTCGGTCAGCTTTGTCCGCGCAAGAATCGCCCATATCAAAATCTGGATGTCATGCTGCTCGATTTCGGGATGATCGACCGAGCGGTCGAGTATCGCTTGAATTATTTTCGCGCGCTTGCCCTTGAGCGGGGCGAGCAGGTAGCCCTCTCCTCGGCCCGGGCCGTGCGTTCCCGCGTGCAGGCAATAGCTCCAAATTTGCATCCTGTATACGCCCGGCTGGACCAAGTATTTTCCGCCGGGTCCTTCGGGCATTTCGCAGACGGGGAAGACGCGGGCCGGCTTGTAATCGTCGAGGTAAGGAACCGACGTGACCGCGTCGTCGAAGCTGGTCGTGATCGGCGGATCGTCGTTCATGCCGATATCGAGACCGGGCAGTTTGGGCAGCCCGCCCAGAAGATCGCCGAACTGCGCGTTGGATGTGGTGCAAACAAGAACAGCCGCAAGGACAGCCGCCGCAACAATCAAAATTCTCCTGGTCTTCATCAACTGTCTCCGTTTTGATTAATTAAACAATTGCCCGGCCAAAGCAGTCAAGCTTGTTGTTCGGATTCCTTGGAGTAATCGTAAAAACCTCTTCCGCTCTTTCTGCCGAGCAGCCCGCTTGCCACCATGCACTTAAGAGAGTAGGGCGGCTTGAACTTGGGATGACCAAGCTCCGAATAAAGCACCTCGCCCGCGTGCAGAAGCACGTCGAGGCCGACAAGATCCGCAAGTTTGAACGGGCCGAGAGGAAAACCGGCGCCGCGGCGCATCGCAATGTCAATGTCCTCGACGGTGGCGATTCCTTCATCCAGCAGCGACATCGCCTCGAACATAAGCGCGATAAGCACCCGGTTGACCACGAAGCCCGGGGTTTCTTTTACGCGGATGGGAGTCTTGCCGATCTTCTCGCAAAACGCGACCGCCGAATCCACCACATCAGGATCGGTAAGAGTTCCGGGGACCACTTCAACCAGCGTCATGGTGAGCGCGGGATTGAAGAAGTGCATCCCCAAAAACCGATTGGGATACTGGTAAACCGACGCCAGACCGGAAATGGACATGCTGGAAGTGTTGGTGGCGAGGATCGCCTTTTCATCCAGATATTCGGATAGAGACGCCAGAAGTCCTTCCTTTATTTCCTTCAGCTCGAGCGACGCTTCGATCACGAATTCCGCGCCGCGGATGTCTGAAAGGTTCGACGTCGTTTTCAGCCGGGCAAGCGCCGCGGCTTTTTCCTCATCGGAAAGACGCTTTTGCCTGGAAATATGGGCTTCGAGGTGCGGCATCTGGCGGTCGAAGGCCTGCGGAAACGGATCGAAACCAAACACTTCGTATCCGGCGAGCGCGGCCAGGAGCGCGATTTCGCTCCCCATCGTGCCGAATCCAAGAACCGCTACCTTGCCTTGCTCCATCGCCAGCCTCCGGCTACCGAAAAGTGGACGGATTATATCAATAATGTCTGACTCATCGGCCAGCCGATTGCGGTATTTATGCTCGCGGCATGAATCTCATTGCCATAAAAACCATAACCGCGATTCCCCAAGAAGGAATTCTGATATAATCTCGGCGGCTTCGGAGGTTACATGTCCCGAAAAAAAGCAGTTAAATTCGGTTTCGGCGGCGCGGGATTTTTCGCCATCGCGCTTGGCGCGGGCATCATCGTCGGCGCCGGTTTTGCAATCGCGCTTCTAGAAATCAGGGAATACGCCAACAGGGCAATCGCCCTGGCCAAGCGTGAGCGGGAGCTTGCGCGGATGATGGTGGACGTGGTCGGGGATTTCACAGGTCTGGGCGCCGGGATGCTTCCGGGGCGCGGAAAAGGACTGGGCGAGCTTGGCGGCGATCCGGCCGTCCAGGAACAGCTGCGCCAGAGGATGAAAACCAGGCTACGCAAAGGCGAAGCCGGAATGGCCGACAGCGAGCGCACCGAAGAAATGGATTTGCTTTATTCCGACATGCAGCCCGAAGCCGGCTAACTTCTTAATGGTATCTCTATTTCAACAATCCCTTTGCATCGGGCCGGTCTTGTTCGCCCCGAAGTGCTTTGGAAGGAGCAAGGGAGCATGGCGAAGTACAGGATCGCGTGGATGCCGGGAGACGGCATCGGCAACGACGTTATGGACGCGGCGAGAATCGTTCTCGACACGCTGGGGCTTGACGCCGAGTATCCGAAAGCGGACATCGGTTGGGAGTTTTGGATAAAAGAGGGCAATCCGCTTCCCGACCGTACGATCGAGCTGCTCAAGACTTGCGATTGCGCGCTTTTCGGCGCGATTACGAGCAAGCCAAAGGATGCCGCCGATAAGGAGCTTTCTGAACACCTTCGGGGTAAAGGGCTGTCGTACAAAAGCCCAATAGTCAGGCTGCGTCAGGAATTCGATCTGGCCGTCAACCTCCGGCCTTGCAAGGCGTATCCAGGCAATCCGCTGAACTACAAAGACGGCATCGACCTCGTGGTTTTCCGCGAGAACACCGAAGACCTATATGCGGGCGTGGAGTACCGGCCGCTACCGCCGAATGTGCTTGCCGCCATGCTGGACACAAGTCCGGCGATGAAAAAATTCGCGATGGTTCCTCCGGACGGGATGGCGGTGAGCCTGCGGATTGTGACCCGCAAAGCTTCGGAAAGAATTTGCAAAGCCGCGTTCGAATATGCGGCTGCCAACGGTTACAAATCGGTTACGGTTGTGGAAAAACCGAACGTTTTGCGTGAAACAAGCGGGCTTTTCATAGAGGCCGCGCGCTCGGTGGCCAAAGAGTTTCCCGAAATCGAGCTTTGGGAAACGAATATCGACGCGATGTGCATGTGGCTGGTCAAGAATCCCCGCGATTACGGGGTGCTTGTCGCAAGCAACATGTTCGGCGACATTATCAGCGACCTGTGCGCGCAGCTTGTAGGGGGCTTGGGATTCGCGGCGAGCGGGAACATCGGCGAGAAGTTCGCGGTTTTCGAGCCGACGCACGGAAGCGCTCCCAAGTACGCGGGGCAATACAAGGTAAATCCAATGGCGATGCTGCTTTCGGTCAAGCTGATGCTCGACTGGCTGGGCGAGGACGGGCTTTCAAAACGGCTGGAAAACGCGATTGCGGGCGTCATTTCGGACGGGCGGGTGCGCACATACGATATGGGAGGGACCGACGGCACGCTGGATGTCGCACGGGCGGTCGCGGACCGCTGCGGAAAGACCGCTTCGGCCTGAGCGCGGCAAATCCGCCCACGGGCGCATTTGCTTTGGATGGACGGATTTTCAAGTATAATTCGCGGAAGCGATTCGACTGCAACCGCATGCATCCTTGTATTACAATCGGAGCAGGTTTCACCGGCATGAACGCGCTTCCTGCCGTGTTATCGCTCGTCCTCGAAAAAAATGCCGTCCTTGTCGGCCCGTTTGTGTCCGCTGCCCACTTGATCGAGTCGCTTTTGGTTCTTGGCTCGGTTTTCTTCCTGGTGGATGCCGCATGGTCGGCATTCAAGCTCATCAAAGTTACCAACAGAAGGCGCGCCTGGGTGCTGCTGTGTTTCGCATGCATCGTGGGCGCAGCGCTGAGATTGGTTGACCTTCATTCCCACATAATCAACGCACCTGAATTCGCTTGGCATTTCGTTGCTGACATACTTATCCTTTCCGTCACATTCCTTGCGTCCTACGGCTTAAGATGGATCGGCCCGATATTTCTTTCAATACAGCGCGCCGACCGCGCGCTTCGCGAAAGCGAAGAAAAATACAGATTTTTGGTCGAGAACCTGCACGACGGAATACTTGTTATTGATAGGAATTGCATTTGCACATTCACAAATCCCGCGTTCAGGGAAATCGCCGAGCAAGACCTGACCGGAAAAGATCTTATGAGCTTGGTTCCGCCCGACCAGCTTGAAATTGTTCAAAATAATTGGCGGATACGCCAGGCGGGCGGTCAAAGTACATATGAAATTAGAGTGAAAACTTTGAGTGGTTCTGAAAAGTTTATTTTAATCACTTCAAGCCCAATAACTTCCGAGAGCGGCGACTTTGAAGGCTCGCTTGCGGTTGCGCGCGACGTCACAGAAATAAGGCGCGCTGAAAAGGAGCTTCGCAAGAGCGAAGAAAGGTACAGGAATTTCATCCAGCAAAGCACCGAGGGGATTTGGCGCTTCGAACTCGATTCGCCGATTCCGGTCAATCTTCCCAATGAAGAAATAGCGCGCCTCATGCTTGAGCGAGGTTATCTGGCCGAGTGCAACGACGCGATGGCCCGCATGTACGGTTACGAACATGCCGCGGAATTAGCCGGCAAAAGAATGCGGGATTTCTTCACGAGCTATGAAGAAGGGCTAAGCGTGCTTGGGCGCAACGTTTCGAACGGATTCGGGATAACGGACCTCGAATCGCACGAGCTGGACGCCAATGGAAATGAACGCATTTTCCTGAACAATGTCGTCTGGGTGTCCGAAAATGGTTTTCTCGTCCGATGCTGGGGCACGCAGAGGGACATTACCGAAAAGAAACGCGCGGAAGACGCGTTGCGCGAAAGCGAGGAGCGATACCGCAAATTTTTCGAGGACGATTTAAGCGGCGTTTACATTTCCACGCCCGACGGCAAGGTGTTGGACTGCAATCCCGCCTTCGTCAAGATGTTCGGCTTCGGCAGCAGGTCCGACGCGCTGAATGCGAATATGTCCGATGTTTACATAAATCCTGTCGATCGAATCAATTTTATTGAAACAATTCGCAGCCAAGTCAGGATCGAAGCTTTCGAATCCAACCTGAAGCGCCGCGACGGCACAATAATGCACGTTATCGAAAACGTGATTGGCTCCTTTGACAAGGACGGAAATCTGTTTCAGCTGCGCGGCTATATTTCGGATATTACCGAACAAAGAAAGCTCCAGGAGCAGCTCAGCAACACACAAAAGATCGAGGCCATAGGTACGCTCGCGGGAGGAGTCGCCCACGACTTCAACAACATTCTTACCGGTATGCTGGGTTACGCCGATTTGATTTTGGAAACGCCCGGTCTTGAACAAACCGTCAGATCGGACGTTTTGGAAATCAGGAAAGCCATAATGCGCGCTTCGGAATTAACCAGCAAGTTGCTTGCGTTTTCAAGGATGCAGCCTTCCCAGCAGGTCGCGGTCAATTTAAATTCCGTCATAACCGAAATGGAAAAATTGATTGAAAAGTTGTTGGGAGAGCACATCACCTTGAGATTTGTTCTGGCGCCGGACTTGGCGGCGATTAAAGCTGATCCGATGCAAATGGAGCAGATTCTTATTAACTTCGCGGCCAATTCGCGCGACGCGATGGCGGCAGGCGGCGAATTCACGATAAAGACTTCGAATTTTGAGTTAACAAAAGGATTTTGCGAAAAACGGCCCGGGCTGACGCCCGGTGCCGGAGTGAAGTTGAGCGTTTCCGACACTGGATCCGGAATGCCGCCGGATGTTGTCGAACACATTTTCGAACCTTTTTTCACTACGAAGGAAGTCGGGAAGGGCACGGGGCTTGGCTTGGCTTCGGTTTACGGGCTGGTAAAACAGCACAACGGCTGGATCGAAGTCGAAAGCGAGCCCGGCAACGGCACGAGGTTCGATGTTTACTTCCCTTCGATTAAACATGAACCGCCGGTTAAATTTTCGGAGGAGGAGCTCTCCGGCCCCCGGGGGAAAGAAACGATACTATTGGTCGAGGACGAGGACATCGTGCGCGCGCTCGCAAAACGGGTGCTGGAGAACTCGGGCTACAATGTGATAACCGCGCTGGACGGAATGGAGGCAGTGCGCACCTTCAGCGAGAACAAGGGCAAGATTGATCTTGTGGTGATGGACATTGTGATGCCGAATTTGGGCGGCGCAGCGGCGTACGAGTGTATTCGGGAGGTGGATCCGGACGTTTCGGTGTTGTTCGCGACCGGGTACGCGAAGGACGCCGAGCAGCGGCGTTATCTGGATTTCCCCGGCGCGCAAATAATCACGAAGCCTTACAGCCCCAGTGTGCTTTTAAGAAAAGTGCGGGAGATGATTGACGATTCGCGCGGAAGCAGTTCGGACAGCGGGGCGTGACCGCCCGTCAATCCAGGCCGGAATTTATACGAGATGCGGCAGGATTATTCTTTATTCAAGTATTCCCCGTCGGACTCCGCGTACAGCCCGGTCAGGCAAACTTCGGCGTCCGGTTCGTTTTTCGAAAGCGCCCATTCGATCGCCTCGTCTATTTCCGCCAGGCATTCTTCTTTGATGCGCTCGAAGTCGCGCTCGTTCATCCAATCCTGGCGAAGCAGCCAGCGTTCAATTCGCAAAACCGGATCTTCGCGAATCCATTTTTCCACTTCTTCGGACGGTCGGTATGTTGCCGGATCGATTTCGCTGTGGCCGTACCAGCGGTAGGTGTCGCATTGCACCAGCGTCGGGCCTTCGCCCGCGCGCGCGCGCCGGAACGCTTCCTTGAATGTTTTGTAGAGCAGCGGAGTGTCGTTGCCGTCAACACGTACGCCCTCGAATCCGTAACCTTTCGCACGGATGCTTATATCCTCGACGGGAGTGCTTAGATTTATGGGCAGGCTTTCCGCGTACCAATTGTTGATGCAAACGAAAACAATCGGGAGCTTGTGCACGCCGGCAAAGTTGAGCGACTCGTGAAAATCACCCTTGGCCGCCGAACCCTCCCCGAAATAACATAAAGCCGCGCCGCCGACTCCCTGCATTTTGTAGGCCAGCGCCGCTCCGACCGAAAGCGGTATCTGGCTTGCGAGCACGGAGCTGTGGCGAAGGATTCGCGCAGGCGTCCAGCCCCAGAAGAACGGCGGGGTTTTGGCCTGCTCTTCGGAGCATTCCCGGCTGAATATCTGCGCGAAAACCATACGAAGCGGCATTCCCTTGGTCAGGAAGCATCCAAGCTCGCGGTGCGTGATGCCGACGAAATCCATCGGCTCGCAAAAGAACGCGGGCACGACGACCGTCGCTTCCATTCCGACTGCCGCGAAGTATGTCCCGTAGAACTTGCCCTGCCGGAAAAGCTTTCGCAATCTGTCGTCGGTCTCGCGCGTCAGCCGGATATAACGGTAAATCTTTTCAATATCCGCGCGCTCTTCCCGCGTGAAATCCTTCGCCGCGAACTTGCTCCTTGGCGCGCCGGGAATAAATTGCCGGTGTGGATTGGCGAGCGTCGCCGTGGTTCCATTCGGCGCGCCCGCTATCACGTCAGGTTTGTTCGCCACCACCGAGGCGGCGGAATCTTTTTTGGCCATTCACGCATCCCCAAGCCGGACGGGCCGGCGTCAAAACAAAAAGCCATTATAGTAAATCCGGATTCAATTCAAGCGTCCCCGGATAAACCGCGTTAAATACCCGCTACGCAAAGGAAAAACCGCATTTTTGTTGATAAAATCGCGGCATGGCTGTTTGCGGTTTTGCCGGTGCACGGGGGACTCCTGGTTCGCCGTGTTACAATCCCGCGCTTTCAGTTCGAAGGTTGTGCGCAAAATGGTTTCAAATCTAATCGAAAGCTGGCTTTCTGACATGGGCATAGACCCAACTAGACGGGACGGCTCGTTCATGTTCGCCACGGGAAGCACTGCTGTTGTTATTACGCCGGACGACGAAGGAGAAAACGCGTTCGTCAACATAGAATGTCCGGTGCTGATGGAACCGCGTGTAGGGCAGCATTTGATGAAAGAGCTGCTCAAACGGAATGCCAGGCTCAAACTGGGCGCGTTTGCACTTGAAGACGGATGCGTCACGCTGTCATACACCATGCCGGCGGCACAAGGGGCATCCGGGCATTTCGCGGAAGCCCTGCGGCTTTTGGTCAAGGCCGCGGACAGCGCGGATGACGAACTGCAGGCGATGTTCGGCGGGAGGCGCGTCGCGGACGGCCGGGCCGCCGCGTCAAAAAAAGCCTGAAGCCTCGGGCGGATACCGATGCGAACATTCGAGGCTTGCCTGTACCGCAGGCCGTTGTTCTGCGCCGACCGCAGTGCCCGGAAGTGGTACCCTTGAAAAAGTGCCGAATCGGGACTTTGCCACGGAATTTTGAAAGGGTATACTTTGAGCGTCTCAATTTGACTCAATCAAGCTTATCGGAGCATGCCATGCACAGATTTTTTGCTTTGCTATTGGCGTTTACCGTTTTGGTCGTTGCGCTTTCGTGCGGCGGCGGCGGCAAGGATCCAATAATCCAACCGCCCCCTCCGATTGAACGCGACGTTAACGGAGTCGTTACCGACTCGTTTGGCAATCCCGTGCCAGGTCTTTCAATACTATTGGACGGCCGTCCGACGGGAATCGTTACTTCGGCGAACGGTTCGTTTACCGTCCCGCGCGGCAAATTCGAGCTGGGCGCCGACAGGCAGTACAGGCTCGGAGTGGGCAAGGGCGGAGTGGTATTCAGCGACAGCCTGTTCGTGCCGGCGGACAATCCTTCGGTGGAAATCAGGTTTTCCGCAGCTGGCGGCGAGCAGGGGTTGGTCAAAGGAACTGTTTACAATCAATCAACAGGCACGCCCGTTTCGGACGTACTACTGATCGCTTTTGCGCACGAAGGCGGGCTTTTCTATACGGAGTCTTCAGGAGCGGGCGAGTACGAATTCAATCTTCCGGCGGGGATATGGCTGCTGCTGGCTTGGAAGGACGAGTTCAATCCCAACGTCGTAACGGTTGAAGTTCAGGGCGGGGGCGAAAGCTACCAGGACGTTTACCTTTCGCCCATCGGACCGCCAAAGCCGCCGGACGGGATAGCCGTTTCGGGTACGGTTACCGACAGCAAGACCGGCTCGCCGATCGAAGGCGCGCTTGTCACGATGACGGTGGATACCGGAATACTTTGGGAAGACGCGAGCGACAAGCCGATGCCGGGCACGATTGATTCGGGCGGCGATGGCGGCGGCGCCGCGCCGGGCGGCACCGGCGGCCGGGAGCCCGCGCAGGCCGACGACGCGATGATCATGCCCTATTTCCCCAGCTACCAGGAAACCTACACGGATTCGGCGGGCCACTACTCATTCGAGGACGATGCGGTCGGCTATTCCGCGTACATCACGGTCAATGCGGAAGGCTACATGCCCAAGAGCACTTGGCAGGACTTAAGCGGTGCCGAAAGCGAAATCACGATAGATCTCGCGATTGATCCGCTTGTTCTCACGACCGTGTCGGGAACGGCGGTCGACGGAGAGGGCGAACCGGTTGCGGGCGCGTGGATCGAGTTCGTTTACCAAGGCGAATACGGCGGGGGCGGAGGATGGATTATGCCTTTGGCGGACGGCACGGAGCCCGCGATGCGCGATTGGGTGGAAACAGCCACTGATGCGGCTGCAGAATCGGGCGGAGGCGCGGCGATGGGAGCGCCGGCGCCGACTGCGGGCGAACAGGGCGGCAACAACGGATTCGACAATCCCTTGATGATGAAGTACCTGTACGAGCAAAGGCAGCAGCGCGAATCCAGCCAGGCCGAGCCGATGCCGCCGGACTATTTCGTCGGGTATTACTCGGTTCAATCTGACGAGAATGGCGACTTCACCATTGACGGCATCGCGGCCGGGCCGTACATCGTGTTCGCCAACGCCTACCGCCACCTTCCGTTCAGTGGCAACGCTGAAATCGCCGAAGACGGCTCGACCACGGTGGACATCGTTTTGGAGGAAGTTCCTGTCGGGAGCGTCGAGGGAGACGTGACCGACGAGGACGGCAATCCGCTTCCCGACGTTCTCATCAACTGCGTCCAGCCCAACCAGGATCCGTTTACTTTTACGGACTCTTCGGGGCACTACCGCATCGACAACATTCCGGTCGGTGTATGGATTGTGGGAGCATACGCGGTCGGCTATCGCGCGGAAACGGTTGAAGTCGTAATCAGCGAAGACCACGTGCTCGGCATAAGCTTTTCGCTCGAAAAATACACGCCGCCCCAAGTGGATACCGTCTTCTTCACGGGAACCGTGCTTGATGGAACGACGGGCGAGCCTGTCGAAGGGGCGAGGCTGTATGTCGTTTCGGGAGACAACCAGTATTGGGATGACTCGGTGACGGACGGCGACGGAGTGTTTACGATGAACCTTGTCCCGACCGACTATGCAATCGACATCGTCGCAGAGGGCTACCAAAACCTTTATACAAGGTTCTGGGTCGATCCGGGCTTCCCGCAGATGGAGTTTTACATGTGGCCCATCGGAGGTCCGATGGGCGGCGGCTGGGGCGGCATTGCCGTCCCGGGCAATCCGGGGCCTCCCACGGGAGGCGGAGAGGACGAGCCGGACGGCGGTGAAACGCCACCGGGCGAGCCGACCGAGCCTCCGATTCCGCTTTAGTCGCTTCCATCCGGGGAAGTCAAAGGCGGAGTTGAAAACGCTATTCTTCGTTGAAGGGAGAGGAATCTTTGAATTTGGGGCGGCGGGCTGTACGGCCTGCCGCCCTTTTGTTTTCGATTTGCGGGTGGTAGGTAAATTGATAACTTTGGTTTTTCAAGAAACCGCGTCAAGAACGCGGAAATCTGGTATACTAGTACCGTCATCTTGGTGGTAAGGAGGAAAGTATGAAGTGCAAGGGGATCGTTCTGACGCTTTTGTTCGCGGCGGTCGCTTCAGTTTGGAGCGGTGCCGCAAGCGCACAAAACGTCAGCGTGAACTTTCAGGCGAACACGACCGTGCAGTTCTTCGGCGACAAGGAAAACTATGTCGACTGGGGTACGCATGACATCGTGGTGTACGGCTACGGCTACGTTCCGTCCAACTTTTTGAACGCGACTCCCGCGATCATGCGGAACAAGGCCATGCGTATGGCCGAGTTGAATGCGCAGCAGAAGTTGCTTGAAAAGGTCAAAGGCATCAACGTAGTCAGCGAGAGCGTGATTGAAGACGCCGAGCTTCACGAGTATTTCGTGAGCCACAGCGAGGGCTTCATTGACGGTATCACTTACGAGGATTACAAGGACAACGGAGCAAGCGACCCCGGCCAATACGAAGTCAAAGTAAAGGCTATTGCCAAGCTTTACGGCCAGGGAACGAGCTACGCGGCCGCGGTTCTGCCGTACGTTGCCAGCAAGCAGGAGCCGCTCGCGGCCACTAGCATCTATACGAGCGCGTCCTTCAGCGCCCAGATCACGACCAGCGACACGATGGTGAAGCCATTCGTCCCCGCCGGAACGCCGGTAGAGCCGCCGCCCGCGGTTACTACCGCCGGCCCATACACGGGACTTATCGTGGACGGCTCCGGGCTTAACGTGTTTCCGGCGATGAGTCCGAACGTTCTCGACCCCGCGGGCAAGAACGTGTACGGCTTCATCAAGTGCGACTCTGAAACCGTGATTGACTACGGCATTGTCGCGTATGCGCGCACGATGGATCAGGCGAAGGCCAACGCCCGCGCCGGTACAAATCCTCTTATTGTAAAGGGAATTCAGAAGTCCGGCAGTTTCGACGCTGACATCGTGATCAGCGCTGCCGACGCGCAGCGGATCATCGACGCGACGAGGCAGTACGATTTCCTGTCCCGCCTCAAGGTTGTGTTCATTTACTAGTCTCCAAATCAAGGAGGGGCGCGCCGGCGCCCCTCCTTTTCATTCACGGCCGATAACTTTCGGCGGGGGAAGCCATGTTCAAATCAACTAAGGCAATATCGTTCGCGCTATTCGCGTTGATTGTCGCCGCGGGAATGGTGTTCGCGCAGGCCGACCAAATCCGCGTCAAGCATGTCAGCGTGGAGGGCGTGAGTTTCATTGAAGGCGGCAACACGAGCCTTGCGCGCAACTTGGCGATGGAAGACGCCAAGCGAAAGGCCGTCGAGGCTGGTGCGGGCGTTTACGTCAAAACCCAGAGCGAAATCGACGCGATGGGCAATTTGAACGAGCAGTTCCTTTCGCGCAGTCAGGGATTCCTGGGCAACCTGAAGATAATTTCGGAAGGCGTGCGCGGCCAGGAATACCACATCAATATCGAAGCGGACGTGTTCCTCGATATCATCTTGGAAAACTTGTCCGATTTGGACATCCTCGACGATCACAAAGTTATGCTCTTCATCGACGAGAAAACGTCCGGTACGCCTTTTTCCGCCGCGACTCTTGAAACGGAGCTAATGGCTCAGCTAATCAAGAACTTCATTATCGTTGATCGCCAGCAAATGGATGCGGTCGCCGCAAAGGGTGCGGTTGATCAGGCGTTGAAGGGCGACCTCGGCGCCGCCGTCGCGTTGGCCAATCAGTTCGGCGCGGACACATTTATCGTTGGAAGCGCGCAGGCGCAGCTTAATACCGATATGAGCCGCGAATACAACCTTCCCGGCTTTATGGGCACCTACGACGCGGTAGTCCAGCTCAAGGTCGTCAACGCCAATACCGCACGCGTCATCTTCGCAAAGAATTACCAAGTGACGGGCAAGCCCGCGAACAGCGAGACGATGTCCGCAAACAACGCGATGGTGATGGCCGGGCAGGTCATCGGAAAGGACGTTAACGTCGAGGTTCCGAAGTTCTGGGGAGCGGCTTCCGTTGACGGCTACCGTTACCGCGTGACCGTAAACAACGCGAGCTTTTCCACCTTGGCCGCGATTACGGCTCTGCTTCAGAGCACGGACGGCTTCGTCAAGATAACGGGCGAGCAGTTCAACGGCGGCGTGCTGACCTTCGATTTGATGCACAAGTTCAAGGCGATAAACGTGGCTGGATTGATTGACGGAAAAACCAGTTCCGGCCAGACATTCCGGGTGAAGGGTTTCACCGATTCGAGCCTTGATCTGTCCGTAAGTTGAGTTAGCATAAATTTTCGGCAAGTCCGCTCCTTAATTAAACGAAGGGGCGGACTTGCCGCATATTGCGGACGAGGAACCAAATCGCATGAATCCGTACGTGACTTCCGAATCGCTTCCCGGGGCGACCGACCGCTGGCTTGCGCAGATCGCGCCGTTCAACACGCATGAAATGAAGTTGCGGCGGGACACGGCTGCGTTGCTCGTAATCGACATGCAGAAGTTTTTTCTCGATCCCGCATCCCCGACCTTTACATGCGGCGGGCTGGCGGTGCTTGAAAACATCGCCGCGTTGATTGGAGCGTTCCGCGCCGCTTCGCGCCCGGTCATTTACACGCGCCACGTCCACAATCCGGACGGCTCCGACTTGGGGATAATGGACTGGTGGTGGCCCGGCAAATGTTGGGAGGGCACGCCGGAAAGCGAAGTGCACGAGCGGATAGCGCCGCTGCCGGGCGAAAAGGTTGTCGCCAAGCATCGCTATTCGGCGTTTTACAACACGGACCTCGAAACGGTGCTGCGTTGCCTGGGCGTAACCGATATTGTAGTCACCGGAATAATGACGAACATGTGCTGCGAGTCCACCGCGCGCGACGCGTATTACCGCGATTATCGCGTGTTCTTCCCCGCGGACGCGACTGGAAGCGTGACGGAGGAGATGCACGTCGCATCGCTTTTGAATCTCGCGTTCGGTTTCGCGTACGTCAACAAGGCCGCGGAGAATATTGAGCAGATGAAGCCAGCCGCCGCCGCGGCCGGATAGCATCGGTTCCGTTGTCGGCGTAAGGCGATCGCGGCTAAATCAGGATCTTCCCGTCAACGAGAATTTTCTTTCCGTCCGCGGTCAGCGTTCCGCCCTGCCTTAAATCGCAGATCATGTCCCAGTGCAGCGCGCTTTCGTTCGTGCCGCCGCACTCCTTGTAGCAGCGGCCGAGCGCCAAATGCACCGTTCCGCCGATCTTCTCGTCGAACAGGATGTTCTTGGTGTAGTTCTTGATTCCGAAGTTCGTCCCGATCGCGAACTCGCCAAGGATTTTCGCGCCCGCGTCCTGCTCGATCATCGCGGAAAGTATCTCCCCGCCTTTCGCGGCTTTGTTCTTGACGACTTTGCCGGCTTTGAAAGTAAGCTCGATGTCGTTCACCTCGCGCCCGCCGTATACCGTCGGAACGGTGTAGCGGATTTTGCCGGTCGTCGCGGTTTCGATCGGCGCGGTGAAAACTTCGCCGTCGGGCATGTTCTTTTCGCCGCAGCAGTTGATCCACCTGCGGCCGGTGCAGTCGAGCGTCAAGTCCGTTCCCTCGGCCTGGATTCTGAATATCTTCGCCTTTTCGAGGAATTTGACCATTTCTTTCTGGTGGTCGCGCACTTCTTTCCAGCGCTTTGCCGGATTGGGCTTGTCGCACAGGCAGGCGGAATAACAGAAGTCCGCCCATTCCTCGGTTCCCATCTCGGCATCCTGCGCCTCGCCCGCCGCGGGGTAAATCGTGCCGACCCATTGCAGCGACCCGGACGCGTCGCGTTCGCTGAAAATGTCGCTTATCGGGCGGCGCGCTTGGCTAACTTTCGCGATTTTCGCCGGATCGACGGTCGTGAGCTTTTTCGAGTTTTCTCCCGCCCATACGCCCAGAAACTTGTCCATCTTTTCCATTTGGTGCAGCACAAACGGATTGGTGAATGAAAGCTGGTGGTCGGCCGCCATCTGGAAGAACAATTCATCCTGCCATTCGAATGCCAGGCGCGTCGTCGGATGCGCGCCGCGCGCCATAACCGCTTTCATTGCTTCCTTAATCAGCGGCTCCGCAATCACCGATCCGGCAATGACAACCAGGTCGTTTTTTTTCACTTTCAGGCTGTAGTTGATCAACAGGTCGGCCAGCCGTTCAACTCGCAAGTCGGACATCAAGTACTCCGGAAATTGACATAAAACCGGCGCAGTTTATCAGCCCGCCGCCGGCGTGGCAATGCAAATGCCATAACGGAAAAACTCCGCGAGCCGCCTTGACTCCGCGCGGTTTATCGAGCGGCCGCGCCGCCCGATTCGAAAAGGTGCTTCGACACGTTCGCCGCGAGATTGCGCGATACTTCAAAAAAGCTGCTGCTTATCGCGCTATCGGGATCGCGCGCGACTTCCGGCAGCCCTTCGTCCGACGCCTTGCGCAACGTGCCGTTTATCGGAATCTCGCCGAGAAACGGAACATCGTGGTATTCCGCGATCTCGCGCCCTCCTCCGCGCCCGAAAATGTCGTCTTCCTTGCCGCAGTCGGGGCAGACGTAGTACGACATATTTTCGATGATTCCCAGCACCGGTACGTTCATCTTTCGAAACAGCGAAATGCCCTTCGCCGCGACGCTGTGAGCGACTTTCTGAGGTGTGGTAACGATCACCGCGCCGGTCACTTCGAGATTTTGGACCAGCGTGAGCTGCGCGTCGCCGGTTCCGGGAGGCAGGTCGATTACAAGATAGTCAAGCTCGCCCCATTCGACGTCCGACAGAAATTGCTTGACCGCGGCGCCGACCATAGGCCCGCGCCAGATAACAGCTTGGTCGGGATCGATAAGGAATCCGATGCTCATCAGCTTGACGCCGAAAACTTCGATCGGCAGGATTTTCTTCTCGCTCGATATCCGCGGCCTGTGGCCTTGCACTCCCATCATTATCGGGATGCTCGGACCGTAGATATCCGCGTCGAGCAGGCCGACCGTTGCGCCGTCCTTCGCCAGAGCCACGGCCATATTCGCCGCGACGGTGCTTTTGCCCACTCCACCTTTGCCTGAAGCGATGGCGAGGCTGTTCCCCACCTGCGGCAAAAGGTTTTGCGGCGTTATTTTCGCGTCGCGCTTGACGACTTTCGCGTCCATCGTGATTTCGATCCTGCCGATTCCCGGAATCGCGCGCAGGTGTTCCATAGCTTCGTTTTTCATCCGGTCTTTCATCGGACAGGCGGGGGTTGTGAGCACGATGGTAAGCGAGACGTCGTTGTTGCCCGATATTTGCAGGTTTTCGATGAATCCGAGCGAAACGATATCCCGGTGCAAATCGGGATCAATCACTTTCGCCAGAGCGGCGAGCACCTGTTCTTCCGTAATTTTGGGTTGCGGCATTTTCTCTCCTTGTTGCGGGTTCCCGCCATATTCAACGCGACGGGCCGGCCAAGTTTAATATCACATGCCCGCGCGGAATGTCCTATAGCGCATCGCTTGAACGGAATCGAACTTTTCGCCGCATTGATGAGTCCATCAAACGCGCGGAGCGCGGTATGCGCGCTATTCCGCCTTTTGGACAGGTATAATCAAGCGATGGCGCTCAACAAAAAAACCCGTGCAAGCGTGCTCAGAAAAACGGCGCTTGGCCTTATGCGGAAGAAGAAGCTGCACATCCTCCTTGTCGCGGCGGGCGAAGCGGCCGGACTCGGCTTCGTGCCGGTGCTTTTGGGAATTTTCATCGCCAAGCTGCGCGTATGGCCGTTCGATTCCGTTTTGATAGCGTCAATACTCGGCGCCGCGCTTGCGGCGGGATGGTTTGCATACCGCGGGCTTTTGCGCCGCGTCCGGCTGACGGAGTGCACACAGGACGCGGACCGCGCGCTTGACCTCAAGGACAGGCTCACAAGCGCCATATTGCTGGAAAAGGAAGCAGCGTCAGATCCGATGGTCGCGTCGCTCGTCGCGGACGCGGAGGAAAAAAGCGCGCGCGCGGTTCCGTCTCGCGTATATCCGTGGAAGTTCCCCAAATCCTGGCGGCTCTCCGGCGCGTCGGCCGCGCTGACGATTATGGTTTTATTCGTGCCCTATTTGGGATGGTTGGAAAATCCGGCCAAGGAAGCCGAGCGCAAGCAGGTGCAAGAGGCGGGCAAGCGCCTGGTGCGCCTCGCCCGCGAACTTGAAAAGCAGGCGCGAAAGGTCGAGCTGTCCAAGGAACGCGAGCTGTCCGCGGAGCTAGAAAAACTCGGAAAGAAATTCGAATTCGGCAAGATCGAGAAGGGCAAGGCGCTGGAAAATCTAAACTCGCTAAAGGACGAGCTTCAGGCCGCCAAGGAAACGGATAATTTCCGCGCGGAAAGCGAGTTTTTGTCCAGCCTCGGCAAAAAGCTCCTTGAGCACGGGGCAAACAGCCGTCTGGCCGAAGCGATGAAGAGCGGTGAAAAGAGTGAATTGGGCGAAGAACTCGAATCGCTCAAGGCCGCACTCGAAGCCGGAAAAATGTCGGATGCCGAGCTTGCCCAGTTCGAAAAGATGTTTGAAAGCCTGAAGCAAACGCTTGCCGAAGCGAAAAATCTGCCCGAATCGTTCGACAGGGAAGCGCTTGAGCGCGCGCTGAAAAAGCTCGAAGAAAACCTGCAAAAGGAAAAAGAACTTCGCGAGGCGATGAGCCAATTACTCGAAAAGCTGGAGCAGAAGCTTGGCGAATACTGCCAGTCGCTCCAGAAGGCGGGGCAGGGCAAGGAAGGCGAGGCGATGCAAGCCGCGCTGTCCGAAATGAAAAGCCAGTTCGAATCCGACGGCTCGATATCGCTATCCAAAATCGCCGAATTGAAGGAAAGCGTGAAGTCCGCCGACTCGAAAACCCAACAAGGCGGCGCCTCTCAGCAGCTAAAAGAGCAAGCCGGCCGGCAGGCCGAGGAAATCCTGAAGATGCTCGGCGAAGCCGACAAGAACCAATGCGACAGCGGAGGTTGAAGGGGCGGAATGGCCCAGGGGCTGGGCCAGTTGAGCGACGCGATGGGGCAGGGAATGGACGGCTCAAGCGTGTCCGACGCGGAATTGCTCGCCGGTCTTTCCAAGGAGCTTGACGCGCTTCTGCAGGGTATGCGAAGCCGCGGCCAGGGTCGCACCCAGGGCGGCAACGCGATGAGCGACTGGGGAATAGGCTCGACGCTGACACGCGCAAATCCAACTCCCGGCACGAACGCGGGCGAGCGCAGCCGGCGGGATGTCGCCGACAAGGGAAACGAGCGCACCGCGATTGACTTTGTACCCTCCTACGATCCCGAGCAGATTCCGAGCGACGCGTACAATACGCGCGTGCGCGGCAAGGTGGGCTCGGGCGGCGAGACTCTGGCGCAGGAAATGATTTCGCTTCCGAGCAAAGCTGACAGTCTTTCGGAGTACTACGACATCGTGGCGGCTTACGGCAACGCGGCAGAGCAGGCGATGGAAAACGAAAACATCCCTCCGGAATATCGCGAGCTTGTCAAGAGCTATTTCGAGACGATAAGCGATCCAAAGGACAATCTGGTCAAGTCGGCGGAAGATGATGAATCCGAAGCCGGTTCATCCGGGAAATCCGCAACGTCCGGCAGGTGACCGTCAATCCTCGATCAGCTGCAGGAATTGCTCGATTAAGTCCTTTTCTTCGATCATCGCGCGTATTTCGTCGCGCGACAGCGCGCCCTGCGATAGCGTCGAATAACCCAGGCGTTCCGGCCCGCCGTTCTGCACCGGCGGCGTGAACTGCGCGGGGATGACGTAAAACTTGTCGGATTCACTTGCCGCGGCCACTTCCTCCGCGGTCATCAGCTCTTCTTGGATGCGCTCGCCGGCGCGTATCCCGATTGTTTCGACTTTTATGGACGAAACCTTGCGTCCGAACTTCGGTGCGAAAACGTCGATCAAAACGGCTATCAAATCCTCGATAATCACGACCGGCATTTTCAGGATGAATATTTCATTGCCTTTTGTTTCCGCGGCGGAAGTCAATACGAGGTTCACCGCATCGGGAATGCTCATAAAGAACCGGCGCATTTTGGGATGCGTCAGCGTCACAGGCCCGCCGGAGCGTATTTGCCGGATGAAAAACGGAATCACGCTTCCCCTGCTTGCAAGGACATTGCCGAACCGCACCACCGAAAACGCGCTGCGCCTTTGGCCTTTGTACTGGTTCGCTGCAAGCACCAGCCGCTCCGCCAAAAGCTTCGTCGCCCCCATCGTGTTCGTGGGGCTGACGGCTTTGTCCGTGCTGATCGCGACGAGCCGCTCGACGTTGTGCAGTATCGCTGCCTCGATCAGGTTCTGCGTCCCGACGACGTTCGTTTTCACGGCCTCGAACGGGTTGTATTCGCAGGTCGGGACGTGCTTGAGCGCCGCCGCATGGAAAATGGCGTCCACTCCCTCGCAAGCCCGCATCACGCGGTCGTAGTCGCGCACGTCGCCGAGCAGGTATCGCACGTTCTTGTGTGAGCCGAATTCCTCGGCCATTTTGAACTGGTTGAACTCGTTGCGGCTGAAGACGCGCACAACTTTCGGGCCGTATTCAAGCACCCGGCGCACGATTTCGCGCCCGATGCTGCCCGTTCCGCCCGTGACGAGCACGCTTTTTCCTTCGATTGCACTGCGAACCGACGCCTCGCCCATACCGCCTGCCGTGTTTTTCAAACCAAAATGATTATCGTCCCGCCCGGCCCGGCCTTGACCAGCGCGTGCTCCGTTTGCCGGCCGCAAAGACATGCAATTCGCAACGGGATAAGGTATAATATTCCGTCTTACATTTTCCCTCAAGGGAGGAGATTTAGTGATTAGGAATCATAAATTCTCAAATGCGGCGTCGCTCGTGCTTGCGGCTGCAGTTCTGGCGCTCTTCGCGTGCGGGACGGGCGGCGGCGGCCCGGAGTCGCGTACGCCTTCGTTCGTTCTCGACACCCCGTCCGGCTGGACGGTTCCCTACGGCAAGGTTTCGGGCACTTCGCTTGAAACCGAAACTCTGGATTCCGGCGATGTGCGCGTGAACGTCGTCGCCACCGGTTTGGACATACGCGGCGTTTTCGCCCGCGTCAAGTACGATGCATCCGCGTGGCACCTCCGCGACAGCGCGCCCGGTGCATCCTTCGCCGGAACGGAAAACGTTTTCATCGCGGTTCCCAACAAATACGGGGTTGACGCCGGCGTGATTTTTACCAATGCCGATGAGTCATTCGGCATACACGGGCAGGCTTACGCCATTTCGCTCGTTTTTTCGCCCGGCGCGGACTCGACAAGGACCGCTTCATTGCCGCCGACGGGAACTGCAAACCGCGTCATTCTGACGACTTGCAACTGGGAGGAATCGGGAGACCTGACGGTGGACTTTCACGCGCGCAACATCGGCGACTATACGTTGGATGGTGAGGTCAGTATCCCCGACATCACTCCCATTGCCATCAATTTCAACGAATCGTACACTTCGCCGGACGATCCGCTGGCTCCGATTGATGGGGATTCGAGCGGCGAAATAGGCGTGTCCGACATCACTCCGATTGCGCTCAACTACCAGGCCGTTCTTGCGGGTTACCTGCTCCAGTATTCCACGAACGGCGGCACCACATTCCTGCCGGACACCGTTGCCGGCGCGCCCGCGGAGCTTAATCTTGCGTACGGCGATGTCACGGTTTTCGACCCATGGCCGTACTTTTCGACAGTTCTTCCGGCGTCGTTCACCGGAGGGATAACCGGTTTTAATCCCGACAACGACCAGCTTCGACTCCGCGCAGTGCCGCATGACGGCGCCGCGCTCGGTCAGTTCGGCGTAAGCAAGCAGCCGACCGGCGGCACACCGCCGCCTCCAAGCGACCTCACCCCGCCATCTTGGGACAGTGATGTCGGCGTCATTTCGGTTGCACAGGTCCCCGATACCCAGGCGCTTGACGTGACTTTCGGCTCGGCTACCGACATCGCGAACGATCCGGAGCCGAATTCGCCGCCGGTGAGTTACGTTCTGTATTACGGACTGACGGGCGTCTTCAACCCCGCCAATCCGGGCGCCCCCGCCGCGGTTTACAACGACGCGGGCGCCGGCCCGTTCACCAAGCGCGTCACCGGCCTCAACTGGAGCACGGATTACACGTTCCTGGTGCTCGCACGCGACAGCGCGGTTCCGCCCAACTACACGACCAACCAGAACACCGCGAACGGCGTAGTCGTTGACGACCCCGGCTCCGGCGGCGATGATTTTCAGTTTTCGAACATAACCGCGGATTTCAGCGGTGATATGGGTGAGGTCGTAACGATTGACGCCAGTGGCAATCTGACCGGAGCGGGTCCTGTCGTTTTTGAGTGGAGCGATGACGATCCCGATTACGGCTGGGCGTTCGATCAAATTGACGGAGCAACCACAAGTTCGATTTCTTACGTAGCGAGCGAACTTCAAGCATATGAAATCACGTGCACGGCAAAAATCGGCGGCAACGTCAAGGATACGATTTCGGTGACATATACCGTTGATGGCGGCAATCGCAAGCATTTCAATGACGCGGCGGATGTGCCAACAATTCCTACCGTTTTGGCGATGCCGTCTTTGAATTGCACAAGTTGCCATCAAGGCGGAAGTCCTCCGGGTGGATTGAATTTGACCGGAGATCCCCAGGCCATCTACGATAGCTTGGTATGGGTTGAAAGCCAGACAAATCCAGGCTACTACAGGGTTAGACCCGGACATCCGGACAGCATTTTGTCCAATGTCATTGTGGAACGCCAGCCGTTCCCAACGCACGATAGTCTGCCGATCAGTCCATTCAAGTTTCTGCCGGTCCATTGGGTGCGAACCGGAGCTTGGTACGACTCATCTACACCTCCGCCGCCGGGACCGTAAAATTCCGCGATAAACCTTGTATTTCCTCGGGCCGGGCTAGTCCCCGGCCCGTTTTTTTTCGGAGTGCGGGATTTCAATTCCGCTTTTAATCCGGTGATTCATCGCCGGGGATGGTTTTCGCGCCGCGGCAATCGCAATGAGATGTCGTTTTTCCGGCAATTGAATTTGCCGGTAGAAGGCGGCAATAAAATGCCGCACTCCCAGGGAAATGCTACAATTCCCCCGGTTTCATTGGGGCAGGGCTTGAACACGGAGGATCGAATGAAACGGATTTCGGTGTTTGCGTCATTGACGGCGCTGTGCATTGCCGCCGCCGCGGCTTTCCCGCTCGCGGCAACTCCCGCCGCCGCGCAGGGGGAGGAATTGTATTCGGCGCACGTCGAGGGGACGCCGCCCGCGCCGAAGCCGGGGCCGATTTGGAATTTAACGAGATTCATCGGCGACAAACTTGCCTTTCAGATGGAAACAGTTTTTTTGCAGGAAGTCGTGTCCCATTCGCATCCGGGCAACGTGGTTGGATATTCGTTGAATTTTCATTTGGAAATGTACTTCGTCCCGACGCCGATCCGCAAAAGCGAAGAAACTCCAACCTTCCCGCCCGGCGAAAAGTGGTTCACGGTTTTCCGGCCGGGCGTCGGAACGCTGTATATAAAGCAGACGGCGGAGAACGAGTCCTGGCTTATCAAGTCCGACGACTTCGAAGTGCTCGCGGACAGACCGGTTGACCCCAACGCGGTCTCGTCGTTTTCGTGGACGTCCACGCTGCTCGACGGCAGCCGCTACCTCGGCTCCGGCGAAGTCCAGGTCGGCGTCGGCGGATGGGCGCTTATGGGGATAAACGGCGTTTACCACATCGCGTTCATGCCTCCCGGCAGCTATCCGGAATGCGCGCCGCCGGAGTTCGCCGGCCACGTCTGGGTGAAGGTGCCGATTCCCGACGAGCTAGGCGCGTTTTACGGTCTCGCGACGGTTCCCGGCCAGATATGGACGGTCACTATCGGCGATGGAACGTATTCCGCGTCGGCAGTCGAAACGGATCCGAATCCGCCCGCATTCGAGGTTCCGCCGCCCGCGGACGGCGAGTGCTCCAGTTGTTGCTCGAAATAGCGCCGGTCGCCGGTTGATAATCTCTTTACCTTCGCGCGCGCCGCACGCGGTTGCGCGGCTAGAATCCCAGCGCCTGTCCGGCAGGCGTGTTTACCGGTTCCTGCAGCATCCCGCTGTCCTGCTCCTGCATGATGACCCGGTTCACGACCGACTTGACGCCCGGAACCGATTTGGCAAGTTCTTCCGCTTTTTGAATCAGCTCGGGAAGCGAAACCTCGCCCCGCAGCGTCACCTCGCCGGTTTTCGGGTCGGCGCTAGCGACAACTCCCGCGGCGGCAAGCAGCTCGTCCGAGTCAAGTTTTGCCTGCACCGCCTTTGCGAGGTCGTTTTTCGTGCCGTCGTCGCCCATCACCGCGTTCTTCAGCTGGTCGCACGACGCCACCGAAATTATGAAAACGAAAAAAAGCAATCCGGCCAATATCCTCATACGCCACCTCCGGCGACGCGGAATTATACCCTTGGCAGGGCTTTGCATTGCCATTTTTTGCGATGAATAAAGTATAATCCGGAATGCGGCGGGCGCGCGCCCCGCCGCGGGAGGATGGATTATGAATTTCGGTTTCACCTTTTCCCGGACGGCCGTCCGCTTCGTTCTCGTTTTCTCGATCGCATTCGCCGCCGCGTCCTGCACCGGCGGCGCGGTTCGCACCAACTCGCCCTCGGGCGGCGAATTCGGCGTCAAGGCACCTGCCTATCCCGCGCTTGCGGACAGAGCCTGGGACACGATTGAACTCGGCGGCGGACTGTCGCTGCGCTATGCAAGCGGCCCCGCCGTGACTGCGTACGCCGAAACCGAATCCGGCAACACCGTTGTAACCGTATCCTCCGAACGTGCTCAGCAGCTTGCGGAGTTAATCTCCGAGCTGCATTTCGATAAATCGGGCTGGCACGGCGTTTCCGCGGAATTTGCGGGCGCGCTTGCCGACGCGCAGGTGACTTTGGTCGAAGCATCGCTGCCCGGAAGGATTGCCGCGGGCGCGGCGTTCGCCGGACTTGCGCCGGTTCAGATCGAGCGCGGTGAAGTGCTCGCCAGGTTCGTCGTCGCACCCGGCCCCGCGCGTTCCCCAAGCCAGGCCGGGCCTCATCCGCCTTCGGGCGTCGCCAACAAACCGGGGCTTCTTTCCGTTTCTTTTGCCGACCTACCGCCAAGGCTTTTGGTTCAATGGAACCAGCGCAATACGGGCGACTACGACCAGAACGGCGAGGTGGGCGTCGCCGATATCACGCCGATTGCGCTGTTTTACGGCGCGACGTCGGGAACCGTGCTCGCGGTGGCCGACGGAGACCAAAACGGCGAAGTGGGCGTTTCCGACATCACTCCAATCGCGATCAACTACCTTTCGACGCTGACCGGATACAACGTGTATCTGGGATACAAGGCCGAGTCGGCGCAGCCGTTCGAATACACGCTCGCTGCGTCCGTCGGTCTGGCCGCGCCGCCGGCCGCCGACCAGGTGGTGAGGCATTCGCTTTATCTCGATTTGGGAGCGTACGGCGATTACGAAGTGCGCGTCGTCCCGCTCGGCCCCGAAAGCGTGGAAGCGGGGCAGGAAACATGGGGAAACAGGCCGTACAGCTTCCGGCCGCCGGTTCCCGCGGCACCGGCCAACCAGCGCGCTACTTTCGTGGATCGCGAAAACGTGACGATTGAATGGGATGCATTGACCGATCCCGTCGCGGCCGAAATCCTATGCTGGAAAAGCACAACAGGCGGAAGCGACCTTGCAGACTACACGCTGGACGCGACGCTGGCACCGACGGAAACATCTCACACTTTCGCTGGATTAACTCCGCTAACTGATTACTACTTTGTGATAACCACGCGCAGCGCGGAACAAATCCCCAGCGCGGTTCCCTCCCCGGTGCAGGCGTACACCGCGGTCGCGCCCGTCGCGGTTCTGACAGGCCCGGATCAAACGATGCGTAATCTCGTTCCTTCCGCGCCGCGGTTCGACGCGAGCGGCTCGACTGACTCCGACGGAACGGTGGTGGAATACCACTGGGATTGGGGCGACGCGACTGCTCCCGACGTGACGACGGTTCCGCAGGCCGACCACACCTGGACGAATGCCGGGCTTTTCACGGTTACGCTTACGGTGGTGGACAACGACGGCGCGGTAAGCGCGCCGGTCACGCATGACGTCACGGTTGTTGCGGGGCGCGAGGATGTTTTGGTCGTTTACAGTACGGTGTTTCCGGGCAGCCAGGAACTTGCGGAATATTACGCGGATATCACGACGGGCCGCGGAATAGACCCGGGGAATTTGTACGGAGTGGCGTGGGACGATCCCGACGAATCGAATCTGGAGATAGTACGGCGCGGTTACTACGATTCCACGATACGCCCCGAAATAGAAGCGCACCTGACCGATACCGGTCTGAAGGATGAAATCAAATTTATTGTGCTTTGCAAAGGCGTTCCGCTTAAAATCAAGCGCGCCAGCGGAAGCAGCTACAACGATTACGACGAGGCAAGCGTGGATGCCGAGCTTTGCTGTATTTTCGACGCCGATTACAACATCGCTGGTCGCAATATTAATCCGTTCCGCGCGGAACTCGTTCCAACGGCCGCATTTCTACCGTTCGCGTACACATACGAAGATTTGACGCTCGCATACCTTGTTTCCCGGCTCGACGCATATACGATAGACGAAGCAAAGTTGATAGTGGATCGCTCGAAGGCGGCTCCGGGAAATACCGACGGCTGGATTGTGCTTGATGACCAGTCCGACAAGAATTACGACATGATGCATTCTCCAACGGCCGACGGGCGGCCAAGCGCAACGACGGTTCTTAATAATTTCGGCGCAAACCTTTTCGAAGACGACACACCCGCGTTCGTCAATCGCACTTTCATTGACGACGACACAATAAGCCAGAATTTGATCGGCCTGTGCTCGCATGGCGTCCATGCAGCAAACGATCCCGGAGTCGAGTGGATTTTGACCGGCGTGGATTTCGCTTACCGCCCCGGCGCGATGTTCATTACGTACGAAAGTTTCAACGGCTGGAGTTTCACCGAAGGCGGCAGAAACGGTCAATCGCTCATTGCCGATTTCATCCGGATGGGCGGCACTTGCGGAATCGGCAACGTCTGGGAGCCTCTTTCGGACGCGGTGGGCGATGAAAGCGTCGCTTTTGTCAGATATTTGCAGGGGGACACCTCGGTTGAAGCGCTGTATCGAAGCATGCGTTACGTCTCCTGGGTGGAAGTCGTCGTGGGCGACCCGTTGTGTACAATAACGGACTAGGCGGGGCGGCGCTCGCTTCGCACGGAGGTCGGGGCTGATGAAACGCAGGCGTTTGTATTTGCTGATTGTCTTCGCGATCGGGGTGATCGTGATAGTGCTGCACCGAGCCGGGTTCACCGAGCCGGTGACCGTCGTATCCGAATACACGCTCACCGCCGAGGAGTTGACTGCGCTCTCCGACAAATTCGGCACGGGCATCACTGCGGGCTTCTACAACGTCTACCGGGCAGGCGAGTTCCAGTACCAGCTCAACTTCCTCAAGTGCAAACCTTCGGATGTGGACGCTTTGATGGAGGCCGTCCGGCTGACCGACCAGAGGGCTACGCTTGTCAAAAGCAGCTCCGGCATCTACGAGGTGATAACTCCCGAAGCCGGCCTCGCGCGCCGCGTGATTCTTGCTCTGCCGGACGTCTCGAAGCTCGAGCAGGCAAAGATCATCCCGCCACAGCTGCCCGGCGAATGGATGCTGACGGGCGAGCACTATTCGGATTCGAAAGAATTGAAGCTGCTGGAGGAGAAGGTCGGCCCCGGCATCGTCCAGGCGCTGAACCAGGTATTTCTGCCCGGGGTGACAAAGCGCGTGGTCGTGAATTACCTGCTGTGCGATTCGGCCGAGCACGCGCAGATGGTCTACGCAACGGTCGCGGCAAGGAAATCCATTCCCGGAAGCACGCTTCGGTTTGGGACGCTTGTCATTGAAATCGTGTCGGATGATGAGTCGCGGGTGAAGGATATCCGCAGGCTGTTCGTGACGGAATCCTGAAAACGCGGCGGGACTATTGCCGCGAACGCGGCGACGCGCTATAATGCGCCATCTCATCGCCGGTGAGCAACTTATGAAGCAGCAGCCAGGTTCGGATAATCTGCGCAAAATTACGCGGTTCGACTATCCCGTTTTTTCCAACGGGTTCTCTCCCGAGGAGCGAGCCGAATCCGCATCTCTATCGCGAAAACGTTATGCGCTTAAAGCGTTCAGCTACCTTTACCCGGTCAATCCATTGGCCAAAACCAGCGAGCGCATCGAAAAGAGGATATCCTCGTTGAGGAAGCTTGTTGGATTGCCGCTGCACATTCCCGCAAACAGCCTGGAGCCGGTAAGCAAGCTTCATTCCGCGCCTCGGGAAGTTCCCTCCAAGCCGGAGCGCCCGGAGTAACGCAGTGTCAAGCAATTCCGCCATCCTAGCCCTTGCAGACGGGCATGTTTTTCGCGGGCGCCTGATAGGTTCTCCCGGAACCATCGGCGGAGAGCTTGTATTCAACACTTCCATGACGGGCTATCAGGAGATACTCACCGACCCGTCCTACCACGGCGAAATAATCACGTTCACGTTCCCGCTAATAGGCTGCTACGGCTGGACGGCGGAGGACGACCAGAGCGGGCGGATTTGGGCAAACGGCGTCGTCGTCTCGACGATGCACGGCGGCATCGACAATTTCCGCGCAATCAAGAAGTTGTCCGACCGGCTCTCGGAAGAAGGCAAGCGCGGGATAGAAGGCGTGGATACGCGCGAAATCACCAAGCGGCTGCGCGACGCGGGCGCGATGAACTGCATCATCACATCCGAGCTTTCGGAGGCCGAGGCGGTTAAATCGGCGAGGGATTGGCCCGACTTATCCGTGCAGGATCTGGTCGGCGAAGTGACACCGGATGCCCCGTACGATTGGGAAGCGCCCGAGGAGCCTCGGTTCAAAGTCGCCGCGTTCGACTGCGGGATAAAGCGCGGAATCCTGCGCGCGATGCGCGACAGGGGCATCGCGTCCCGCGTATTTCCTGCGGATACGCCGGCATCAGAAATCGAAAAGTTTTCGCCCGACGGAGTGTTTCTGTCCAACGGCCCCGGCGATCCGAAGGCGTGTCTGCATTATCTGAAAGATACGATTCTGGAATTGTCCGGCAAATATCCGCTGTTCGGAATATGCCTGGGCCACCAGCTAATCGGCCTTTCCTTCGGCGTTGATACGTACAAACTGAAATTCGGGCATCGCGGCGCGAACCATCCGGTCAAGGACTTGGAGACGGGCAGGGTGCACATCACGAGCCAGAACCACGGCTACGCGACCGCGCGTCCGCCGGAAGGCCACGACTTGATTCTCACGAAACTGAACGTAAACGACGATTCGGTGGAAGGATTCAAGCACCGCTCGCTGCCGCTGTTTTCGGTGCAATACCATCCCGAAGGCTGCCCCGGGCCGCGCGACAATCTTTACCTGTTCGACGAGTTCGTCCGGCTGATGGAACAGGCGAAATCGCGCTAGAGGATTCGAGCGATTCCGAACGGCTGATTCCCCGTGAACTTGTCCATTGTAATCAGCGTTTCCGCCGTCGCGTTGGCAGGAACCGTAGCTTCAAGAATTTGCCATGCGAATCCGGATTCGTCGTTGTCCGGCTCCGGCTCCACGGTGATGTAAAACTGCCAGCCTGCCTCGCGGAAGTCCACTTCGGGAAGGAAATTAATAAAATCGCTTCCAGGCGCCGCGTATGGCGTTCCTTCGCCCGCGGAGCTGCCCGCGCCGTCAAGATCCGGCGCCGCGGGATTGTCGAACCGGCCGAGGTCGAGCAAAATGGATTGCGTTTCGTCCTCTGGATTCGCCTTGTACGCCCATCCTTGGTAAGTCCAGCTTTCGAACGGCGTCAGGTCGGGCAGAACCAGCCCCGGAATCGGCGCGCCGCCTTCCTCCGGCGTCTTGACAAACCAGAACCCCCGGAAAAACGGGATTACCTCATCCGGCTCGCCGGTCGGAACGTATGTCGGCGCGGCCAGCATCGCGGTTCCGGAGCCGGAGAAAACATCCGGCAGACCGCCGTAAGCATTCTGGGTGTCGAGCGTCAAATTCGAGCGGCCGCGGATATTTACGCGCCCGGCCAAAAGCACCTGCCCCATTTCGCCGTCGTCTTCCGCCTTGGGTTCAAGCGTAAGAAATACGGTGTCTATCGCCGATTTGACCACGCCTTCGGGAAGATCGATTGTGGATTCGGTGCGCGTCAGCGTACCGAGGTTCGTCATTCCCGGAGGCGGATTGGCGGGATCTTCCAAATCAAGGTATTCCGGCGGCCAAAGCGTCGTTCCCGCGACGACGAACTGGTACAGAGGAATGCGCGTCTCGCCCGCGGCCAGCCAAAACTGGTACACCCCCGCGTCCTTGGGCAAAACGGGAATGTTGAATTGCTCGATCTGGAAAACCGCCGCGTCGGTTTCGTTTTCGAAAAACGGTCTGATAATCCCGCCGGAGCACGCGAAGCCGGCGGCCAAAATGGCCGCGCAAATCGCCGGAACAACGAATCTCCCCATACAGGCTTTGATTATACCCCGGCCCGAAATGTTCAATTCCGGCAGGCGAAACCGAAGCGAATGCGCCCCGCGGCCGCGCCAATAGCACCGCGCGCAGCTGTTATACTCCGGCCGTGAGCCACTGGCCGCGAATCACCGTCGGAGGAAAGTACGGCACATCGATTGTCGTCACCGGCAACCTGAAGGCGCTTCCGCGCCACGCGCAATCCGTCATCCGAAAACACTTCAACCGCTGGCGGGCGCTGAACGACCCGATCCGCTTCCCGGATTTGCTGTCCGAGCTGAAGGGGATGAGCCCCGCGATTTCGGTCGATCCCGCGGCCGTGGAGCGATACAACACTTATCTCGAAGTCCACACCGTCGTGTTTTTCGGAATTTCAACAGCCGGCAATACCAAAATGGCCGCCAGGAAAAAGTCCACGCGCACCACGCCGCGCATAGCAGCCGTGATTTCCGCGTTCACGGGCGAGGGCGGCGTGCTCCTCCGGCCCGATCGGATTTGGGAATTCAGCGAGCGGCTGAAGGAAGCGGATGCGCTGATCGAGTTCGACAAGAGCTTCGGCGCGCCGTTTGCGGCGATGGCGTCGGGCACTGTCGCATTTCTTCCTAGCAAATTTTTCAAGTATCAGGTGGAAGTTGGATTTCATCCGAAAACGCTCAAAAAGCTGTTCGCGGATTTGCTGGCGCAGTATCTGGAAAAATGGGATTACATCGAGCGCAACGGGCTGCCAGCCGCGCGCTGGCTGCTGGCCAATCCGGGGCAGTTGCCCGAGGCCGCGCGCGTTCTGGCGAGCAAGGGTTGCGCGGTGCATATCCAGCGCGGCGCGTGGGACTGCGCGCTGCGGGCGATTCTGGTTTCGGGCGGGCGTGCTCCCTCCCCCCCGGTAGAGCTGTTTGATCCGGTGATGCATTCAAGTGCGCACTCCCCCTCCATGCTTACGACTCCGGTTTCCGACGCGGAACTTAACGAAGCGGTTTCGGCGATGCTCTATCCCTACCAGCGTACCGGAGTCCGCCACCTCGTGCATACGGGCAGGGCGATGCTGGCCGACGACATGGGCCTCGGCAAAAGCTTGCAGGCGCTGGCCGCGCTGCGCGTCCTGGCCAAAAAAGAAGGGCTTTCGCGCGCGCTCATTATCTGCCCCGCGTCCATCAAGCACCAATGGAAGATGGAAATCGAAAGGTTTACGCCGCTTTCTCCGGTCGTGATCGAGGGTAACAGGGAGCGCCGCGACGAGATTTACGCGATGGCCGACGCGCGCAGACGCCGCGGCCAAGGCGCGCCGGTCGGCCGCTACCCGGAAATCTTCATCGTCAATTACGAGCTGTCTTTCCGCGACCACAGGGGGCTCTTGTCGCTCGCCCCAGACGCGATAATCCTCGACGAGGCGCAGCGGATAAAGAACTGGCAGAGCAAGACCCACAAGGCCGTGGTTTCGATGCCCGCGAAATACCGCTTCGTCCTCACGGGCACGCCTCTTGAAAACGAGCTGATGGAGCTTTTCGACGTGCTGCTTTTCGTAGATCCGGAGGTGCTGGGGCAAAACCCGATCGCTGTGCGCGAACGCTACATCGTGCCCGACAAATTCGGCGGAATCCAGGGCTACCGGAATCTGCGCGAGGCGTCGCGGCGAATAAGCGGCGTCAGCCTGCGGCGCACGCGCGAGGAGACGCTGCCGGAGCTGCCGGAGCTTGTGGAAAGCTACTGGTGGCTGGAGATGGACGATGTCCAGGCCAAGATTTACCGCGACGTTGAGGAACGCGCCGCGGCGTTCCTTTCGGTCGAGGAGTGGGATCGCGTCGCATACGATTCGATGCTGACGACGGTGCAGCGGCTGCGCGAGGTGTGCGACACGCCGGAGATGCTTTTTCCGGAGCATAGGGAAAGCGCCAAGCTGCGGGAGCTTTCGGTGCTCGTATCAGAGCAGGTGAAAGGGATGGGGCGCCGCGCGATTATTTTCACCCAGTGGACGCGGATGGCGGACATACTGGCCCGCGAGCTCGAAAAATGGGGCGTCACGTTTCGCTACCTGCACGGGGGCGTCGGCCCCAGAGACAGGGCGAAGATAATCCAGGAATTCGCGCGGGGGGAGGCGCAGATATTTTTGTCCACGGATGCGGGAAGCGCGGGACTTAACCTGCAGGCGGCGACGATAGTCGTCAATTTCGACCTGCCGTTCAATCCGGCGATTGTCGACCAGCGCGTCGCCCGCGCGCACAGAATAGGCCAGAAATCGAGCGTGAACGCGTGGCATTTCGTATGCCGCAACACGATCGAGGAAAACCTGGTGAAAATATTGAAGAAACGCCGCGAGCTGTTCGAGGACGTTTTCAGCGAGGTCGGCGACGGTACCGCGGGCTCGGGCGCCCGCCGCAGCCGCGAGTTTCTTATGGAGCTGCTGGGACGCAGGGTTCCGCCGCTTCAGGCCGCGGGCGGGTAGCGCGGCCGGCTGTTTCCTTCAGGAATATGCCGTCAGTCTCCAGACCGGCGAAAGATCGTCCCTTCCCGCGATCTGCGTCTTTGGCCGTGTCCCTTCGTACATCTTCGACCCCCCAACGGGCGGCGCTTCGCTTGCCCGCCGGGGCCATGTCTCAATCCGCTTATTACCAGCGCGCCCCTATCGCTCGGAAGCGCAATCGTGTTCTCGGAGTAAGTCGGGTTGCGGTGGCTGATATAGCCCGGCTCTCCAGAGCCGGGAATCTCGGCAAGCGTCGTCTGGGCATATTTGGAGTGCGCCGATTCATCGGTGCTTTTTGTCCGGCGACTAATCGCCGGAGAAAAGGTCGGTGTTGAATCTCCGCAATCCGAAATTGCACCGGCAAGCCGGTGCACTCCCAATAAAAGGCGCGCGCAGTGCATCGCTGCAACTGCGCTATCATGTTCCAGTTTGAAACGCGGGCATTCGCCATTCGGAGTTTTCGCTGGTGTGTTTTTCTGCGCCGTGTTCCTGCTGGACGCGGCCGGAATCGCGCTGTTCTGGTTCCACGGCGCGCCGTCGGACGCGGGCGAGCTGTACGGGCGCACGCCGAGGATGCCCGACCTGTCCGCGTTCCCGTACAAGTACAGCGCGGCATGGCCGTACCCGCCGATCGTTCTGGAATTTTCGGCGTCTCAATCGCGGACTGGCGGCGGCGCGGGGAAGTCCGCTCCCAATTACACCTGGACGCGGATGAACTACCTTTCGCAGCTGGACGAACCGGTTTACCGCGAGGACGCGCCGCAGCTGGGCGTGCCGCCGATGACGATGGCGGCAAGCCTGGAAAGCCTGCGCCCCGACCGGGCGGCGGTGATGCAGGGCAAGGCGGCGGACGATCCCGCGCTTGTCGGCGTGCTGGCGCGGCGCATCCTGAAACTGGACGACGGCTGGATCGCCGAGATAGACGTACCGGGCAAGGCGCTGAACCTGTACGCGCCGCAAGTGGAACTCAATCCGGCGCAGGTGACGTTCAAGGAGCCGCTCAAAAAAGGTCAGCGACCAGATCTAATAAAGGATTTGCGGGGCAAGCTGACGGGCGGTGAAGTCCCGCTCGCGATAGCGAAGGGAGCGGACTGCGCGATCGCGGTGCTCGGCTCGCGGGGCACGCTGCTCAAATTCGACCGGGGCGGGCGTTATTTGGACAAATCCGTCGTGACCGCGGGCGACGAGGCCGCGTCTGAATACTGGGAGCCCGTGGGCGGAGTGCTTTTGGGAAAGCGGCTGGTCGGCGCCGACACGGTGCTGCAAGTGCGGCGGATACTCGCGCTGGTGCTGTTCGCGGCGCCGCTGTGCGCGTACCTGGCGTTCGCCTGGGCGCGGCGCCCGTGATAGAATGGGCGGTCTTTATCCGGTTCCGTAAAGAGGTTTTGCGTTGAAGATTGCCGCGCTGGTGCTTGTTTTGCTTGCGATATCGTGCGTTCCGTGCCTGGCCGACGACGACGGGGGCGACGGCGTCAAGGTTGACGTGGCCGTCACCGAGTTCGAGCCGGGCGAGGAACCGCCTTCCGAAGAGCTTCCGAAGGTCGGGCTTGCGCCGGAGGGCGCGCCCTGGCGCTGGCTTCCCAAGGGACCGTTCGACTGGATTTCGCAGCATCCGCTTGCGCTTACCGTGCTGCAGATGCCGGCCGAGAGCGCCTACACGCTGCCGGAGGGCAGGGCGCTTCTGGCGTACCGGCTGGACATCGCCAACAACTTCGTCAAGTACCAGGAAGGCGACGCGCTGTTCGACATCGACCTGGAGAGTTACCGGCAGACGATTTCGTACCGGCGCGGGATGAGCGAGCGCGTCGAGCTTGGCGTGTTCGTACCCGTGCATTTTTCGTCGCGCGGGATTTTCGACGGGTGGATCGAAAGCTGGCACGGATTTTTCGGCCTGCCCACGGGCGACAGGCCTCTCTACAACGAGAACGAGTACACGTTCGTCGTGGCGAACGGCAACGAATTCCGGGTGCTAGGCGAAAGCGACAGCTTCGGATTCGGCGATGTTTCGTTTTCCGGGAAATACTTCATCCGGCCGGAAGGCGGCGGGTGGCCCGCGATTTCCGCGCGCGCGGCAATAAAGATTCCGACGGGCGAGCCGGGAGACATTCTCGGTAGCGGCGGATTCGACGCGGGATTCGACCTGCTGGCGCAGAAGACGTTCGGGCGGATGATCCTGTACGGCCAGACAGGATACGTGTTCACCGGCGGCAACGATTTGGACCTCGAAGGCAACGACATCTGGAAATGGTCGCTAGCCGGCGAATACCAGGCGAACCGCAAGCACTCGTGGCTGATCCAGTTCCATCACCAGACGAATCCGTACAAGTACGGCATCAACGACGTGGACCAGGACACGCTGGAAATGGCGCTCGGCTTCAAACGCTACCTGTGGCGCAATGTGATCTGGGAAGGCGGATTCAGCGAAGACATCGCGGTTGACACCGCGCCTGATTTCGCCATTTTCTCGCAGTTCACCTATCATTTCTGATCGGGCGCGCCGGGCGCGGTTTGGGTAAACTGATTATGCTTTGCGCATAGGAAGTGGCCTCTATGGATAAGCGGACTGTAGCGATTGTCGCGGTTGTGCTGGTTGTGATCGTCGTGGCCGTGATTGCGACGATCCCCCGCAAGCGTCCGGCTGGCGGCGGCGCGGGGATGGATGCGGCCGGCAATTTCATACCGCCGCCGTCCGGTCCGGGCGAGCCGGGCAAGTTCGACGTGGAGGGCGCGGGGCAGCTTGAAATCCGCGTTTACGCGGGCGAGGACCGCGTGGGGGATTCGAGCGAGCTGTACGTATGCGCGCCGGACGACCACGAGCATCCCGTCGCCGAGCCGGAGGACGGAATCGCGGAGACGCTCAAGGCGGGCGACTACGACGTGCTCGCGGTCTACAAGGACAAGTTCGGCGTCGAGCGCAAGAAATGGAAAACCGGCCTCACGGTGGAGGACGGCAAGCTTTTGCGCGAGGAAATCAAGTTCGATTTCGGATACATCGCGGTTGACCTGGGCGGGGCGGGCACCGCGTACACCGCGAAGGACGTCGAGGTCGCGGTGTTTCCGCCCGGCGACGAGACAAGCGTGCTTGCGTCCGGCAAAGCGGACAAGCCGGTGAAGGTGCTTGAAGGAACCTACGACGTGCGCCTCGTGCTCGGCACGGGCAAAAACAGCGAGCCGCTATGGCGCCGGGACGTAAAGGTGGAGGAAGGCAAAACCGCGACGCTGGAGGCCAACTTCAGCGGCGGGTCGCTTGTGGTGATCCTTCAGGGCGGCAAGGCGTTGCCGGGCGCGAAGGTCGCTGTGCACGAATCGGGCGACACATCATCTCCGATCGCGCAGGGCGAGCCGGGCGACGAGTTCCCGATAGATCCCGGCACTTACGACGTGAAAGTATCGGTGGGGGAGGGGGAGGGCGAATACGAGCACTGGGAGAAAGGCGTCGCGGTCGAGGCGGGCAAGGTAAACCGGGTCAACATATCGCTGCCGGTGGGCACGATCAAGGTCAACGCGTTCACCACTGGGGGGGGGCAGATTCCTGGCCACGACTTTTACGTTTACGTGTACAACCAGGGCGAATCCGCCAATTCCATCGTCAAATCCAGCGGGGAGTGGACGATAGCCCTCGAACCCGCGAATTACGACCTGCGCGTCGAATACACGAACAGCCAGGACAAGCCGTCCGTATGGATTAGCGGCGTCGCGGTCGCGGAGGGCAAACACCAGACGCTGCGGGCGGACTTCCAGAGCACGTCCATCACCGTCATCGCGACGGTCGGAGGCAAGGAAGTGCCCGGCAATCTGATCCAGGTTTACTATTACCCGGCGGCGGATACGTCGCGCTACATCACTTCCACGATCGGGGGCGTCCCCGCGACGCTTTCCGAAGGCCGATACAAAATCAAGGTTGAGTACACCGGCAAGCCGAAATCGTTCGAGGAATGGGCGGGCGATGTATCGCTCGAATCGGGCAAGGCCAAAACGGTGACGCACGCGCTCGAGGCGGGCTGGGCCAAATTCGTGACCACGGGGGGGGAGCTTACGGACGCACGGAACGAATCGCACGGAACGGTGGCCGTCGGCGACGAGGTGCTGCTCCCCATCGGCGTTTATTTTCTTACGAACGAGGAAGGCGTGCGGCTGATGGTGGAAGTCGGCCCGGGAGCAGGGAAGACGGAGGTTTAGTTTCAGCCCGCCATCCTTCGCTTCTCCTCGTCGGCCCGGTACACGAGCGCCAGGATTTCGGCCACGGCCGCGAACAAAGCGACGGGAATTTCCCGCTCGATTTCGACCGATGCGAGCAGCCGCACGAGATTCGGGTCCTCGTGGATTTTCACGCCGCTGGCCTTTGCGATTTCGATGATGCGCTCCGCCGTGTAGCCGCGTCCCGATGCGACCACTTTGGGCGCGGAGTCCCCCCGCTCCGGCTCGTACTTGAGCGCCACGGCCAGCCGGTCTAGGATTCGTCTTCTTTCGTCGGCGCCGGTCATTCGCCCTCCTCGATGATCGCGGGCCGTGCGAGCCGCGAGAATTCGATATCGACGGATGCCGAGCCGGTTGCGGAGGCCAGCGACTTCGCGGCGCAGGTTTCGTTTGCGATATCGGACAAAAGCGCGAGCGTGTTTTCATCCGACGCCATGATTTCGACTTCCATCCGCGCGCCGCGCTTGCGGACTATCGCCTCGATGCGTCCGAGCGAGGGAGCGTCCAATCCCAAAAGTGCGGTGTAGCGCTCGTCGTATCCGTCCGGCGGCTCGCGGCGGTAATCGAGCAGCAGAGAGACGCTGTTTCCTCCGATTCGAACGGGAAGCTCCAGCAATATCGAATCTTCGGATACGGAATTGACAACCGCAAGCGCTTCGAGCTGCGCGGCGACGGTGACCGCGAGCAATTCAATCTCGTCCCCTTCGGAAAACTCCGCCGGAATGTCCGCCGCGGCGGAAATCGCATGCGAGCCGGTCGCCGCGGCCGAGGGCGCTTCGCTTTTCAGCGAGCGGGCGATCGAGGCTTCGACGGGTGTGTGAAGCAAGTCCGCCAGCAGCCGGATGCCGTCCGCGTCCCGGAAATCTTCCTCGATGAAAAGCGCCTTGAAGAAATCCGCGCTTCGGAGACCCATGCGGCGCTGCGCGCGTTCCAACCGGGCGAGAAGCGATCCGAGCGCCGCACCTCCCGCAAGGTAGGACGCGACCTGGCCCATCAGCGCGAGGTCGGGCGACGCGCCTTCCGAAACAAGCGCGGCGTAAATCGTCGCCAGCATCGGGATTTTGGCTGGGCCGGACGCCTGCGCGAGCCTGGCGAAAAGCGCGACGGAATCCGAGGTCAGCGGAGCACCGGCTGCCAAAAGGGCGCGGGCCGCGGCGAGCGTGTCCGTGTCCGGCGCGATTCCAAGCCTCGCCAGCGCCGCATCCGCATCGGAGAATGCAAGGCTTAAGGAGGCCGATGCGTCCGATTGGCCGAGCACGCGGAACACGTACAGGTCGGGGCGCGCTTCCGACAACAACAGCGTGAGAACGGCGCCAGGCTCGAACCGCAGCGAAGTTTGCGCGAGGTAATAGCGGTTGGCGATAAGGACTTCGGTTTTGCCTCCCAATTCGCCGGTCACTACCGCACGGTAAGTCGAACCTGCGGAAAGTTCGGGCGCGGATGCTCCCGCGGCAGGCGGAACTTGCGCCGGTATGCCGTGGATCTCTGGCACGGCGCGATTTTATCATCGGGCGGGCCGTGCGCCGCGAAATTGCAGTAAGATGGCTAATCATTCTCATTTACCATTGCTTTAGAAGTGCGATTTGGAGAGATAATTAGCGGGCTTGAAGCGGTGAAACACTTAGACTGAATTGGGTTTTTGCTTGCATTGTGGGCAACCGGACATCCAAGTTCCAGCAAGGCGTCCGGAACATGTTTTCAAAAGAGGGGGTAAATATATTGCATTTGCGTATGTAATAGCGTACAATGCATCCGGGGTATGAAGCTGGTCCAGGGGTGGTCCGTGTGGAGGAAAGGAACGCTCCGGAAAACGGAATAGCCGACGCGGCTCGCAGCTCCGGCGCGATGGAATCGCCCGGAAGCACTGGCGACGCGCCGGAGAAGTACGGTTCCGGTGAAACGGCGCAGAAACCGGTTCCCTCCGCGGGAACCAAGCAACGCGGCGTGGAAACTTTTCTCGACTGTCCTCCGTGCCCGTTCCGCCGCACGTCCTTCGGCGCCACGCACTGCGCGATCTCGACCGATCCATACGTGAGCGAGGTCGATCCGCTTACCTGTTTCAACTGTTCGGTTCCCAAAACCATAAGCATTCCGCGCTGCCGGTTCCTGTCGCTTGGAACAGAAGTGCGAAGTTACCGCGGCGAGGGACAGCTGGTCGTTTCGATGGCCTGCAAGGAGCTGAACATCCGGCTCTACAATTTCGACACCTGTGCGAAGTGCCCGCTTTACAGCGAAGTGCCGAGTGTGGCTTCGGAAATGATCGCGGAGCGAAGCCGCGCGGATGTGAGCATCGCTTTGACCGAGGATGTGGCCAAATCCATCGCGGGCGATATCAAAACCGAACTCCGGCGGAGGACGCTGAAGGAGCGCGACGATTACAGGCCAAGCGATTTTGTGCGCTGCTTTAGGTTTGAGGAAGGCTATTGCCGCAAGTTTCCCGAATACATCAAAGGGAAGGTCACATGCGTGCTGCCGGAAAACGCGCGTAACAACGAGCTTTACAGCTCGGCGATCAGACCGGCGCTGAAAGAGCTGGGGCTGTTTGCTTACCGGTTCAAGGAGCCGTTTTCCGACGTTGAGTTCATGTGCCAGGCGTGCGAAAACCAGCAGGAAAGCGATTACGTTGTTTACAATCTCGAAGAGTGGTCCGGCTCCGCGCTGATGCTAATCGGGATGGCGTACGGGATGGGAAAGCAGCCCGTGCTGCTTTTGAGAAGCGGATTCCCGCGTCCTCCGCTGCTGGCGATTCTCGAACACGCGGTGGTCGAGTACGAAAGCATAAGCCAGCTTAAATACAGGCTGAAGGTTCATTTCGCCCCGCTTGCGCAGGAACTCGGCGAAGACGTGCGCAGGAGCATCCGGCTGATGGAGGACGGGGAATGAGGGGCAGGCTTTTTCTTCCTTCCAGGATCAGGATGACCTGCGGCAACTGCCGGAAGTCGTTTTCGGTCGAGCTTCGGGCGCTGGACGGCAACACGCATTTGGGATGCCCGTTCTGCAGGAAGGATGTGGAAGTTTACGCCGCGTTGGATCCCGGCGTGAGGCGCGCGATTTACCGCGCCGCGCGCGAAAAGATCGAGGAGCGGCTGGTAGAGGAGCTGAATCTTGCCGGGGAGTTTTGGGTATGAGCGATTTCAAAAATACCGGGGTGCGGTTTGCTGCCGGCCGCAACCTTGCGACCGGGGGAGTGCGCGATGAAGGTTAGTCATTGCCTGGTATCCGTTTTTCACAAGCGCAGTATGCTCGCGTTCGTCAAAGGGCTTTCCGAGATGGGGATTGAAATAATCGCGAGCGGCGGCACCGCCAAGGCGCTGGAAGACGAAAAGATCAAGGTTAAGAAGCTCGAAACGATTACGGGATTCTCGAACATCCTGGGTGGTCGCGTGAAAACGCTGCATCCGGCGGTGCACGCGGGGATTCTGGCCCGCCGGGACAATCCGCAGGACATGGCCGATCTTGAGTCACTCGGAATGCCGCCGATCGATCTTGTGGTTTGCACGCTGTATCCATTCGAGCGCAAAGTGAAGCGCCCGGATTTCCCGATATCCGACGCGGTGGAATGGATAGACATCGGCGGACCGGCGATGATCAGAGCCGCGGCCAAGAATTTGGCGCATGTCGCGGTGGTCGTGGATCCGCGCGATTACCCGCGTTTGCTTGAACATTTGAAAAAGGAGAATCTCGAAGTATCCGAGGAGTTCCGCGTGATACTTGCGCAAAAAGCGTTTGCGCTTACCTGCGAGTACGATGCGAGAATACAGAATTTCCTGTTCAACAAATTACCCAGGCAGCGGCAGTTCGCGCGCCGGAAGTTTTACGTCCTCGAACGCAAGTCGCACCTGCGCTATGGCGAGAATCCGCACCAGGAGGCCGCGCTTTACGAGGATTTGCTTAATCCGCCGGTTTCATTTTTAACGCACCAAGGCAAAGAGCTTTCATTCAACAACATCCGGGATGCTTCCGCCGCGTTCAAGATCGCGAGCTTTCCCTATGAGGGCCGCAGGGTCGCCTGCATTGTCAAGCACCAGACGCCATGCGGGATAGCCTGGGCGGAAAACGGCCTGGATGCTTACGTAAAGGCGAGGGAGGCGGATCCGCAAAGCGCGTTCGGCGGGGTTGTCGGATTGAACTTCACGGTGGACGACAGCGTCGCGATGGAGTTGATAAATACTTATTTGGAAGTCGTGTTGGCGCCGGAATATACGCCGGAGGCTCTTAGGCTGCTGGCCAAAAAACCAAATGTCCGGGTTCTGGAAGTTGACCGCGCGGCGTTTCCTGACAGGCCGGGCAGAGGCAGACCGCGCGTTTTGCCGGACAGCCAAACGCTTACTTACGAGACCGATTTCGGCTACCTGCTGCAGGAAAACGATAGGATGGTCGCCCAGGCCTCGGATTTGATCCTGCAAAGCGGGGAGAACATACCGGACGGCCTTGTAGAAGACATAAACTTTGGGCTGAAGATTATCCGTTTCCTGCGAAGCAACGCCGTGCTTCTTGTCAAGGACGGCGTAATGATTGCGTTCGGCGCGGGCCAGACCGACAGAGTCGGCGCGGTTTCGCAATGCCTGCGCAAAGCGGCTGAAAAAGCTCGCGGCGCGGTTCTTGTTTCGGACGCGTTCTTTCCGTTTCACGATTCGATCGAGTTCGCGGCGATGGCCGGCGTGGGCATAGTCGTGGCCCCTGGCGGGAGCAAAAACGACAGAAAGGTAATTGAGCGTGCGCAGGAGCTGGGGGTCAGGTTCGCGCACACTCCGTATCGTCATTTCTGGCATTAGCAAAACTCGCGCGGATTAAGGCATGCTAGAATCACAGGCGGAGGAATCGTCGAATGTTGGAGAAAGCGGTCAAGTACGTCGTTCTTGTGCCCAAGCTGGTGGTAAGCTTCGCGTATGCTATGGGAAGCCCCGAGGTCGGAACCTTTTTGAAAGTGGCCGCCGCCGCGGGGATTTCTTATTTCTTTACCCCGCTCGATTTGGTTCCTGATTTCTTCACCGGAATCGGTCTGCTTGACGACCTCATTTTTGCGCTACTTATAATGCAGAGCTTTCTGGCGGCGGTTCCATCCAAAGTAGCTGACCCGATATTCGAAAAGGTGGGTACAAACCGGGACGAGATGAAATTTGACGTGGAGGCGGCGGTGAAAGACCTTTCCGTCGCCGCCCGTGTGCTGTGGTACGCGATCAGCGCGGCATCCGAAAAGCTGGTGGAGTATTTTTCGCGAAAGGACGATGTCAAGTTGACGATTGGCGATTTGGGAGCAGGGGTGCTGCTGAAGGGCGCGGCCGGCACTGTGGAGACAGAAACCGCTTCGGAAGTGGAGGATTCCGCCGAGCCGAATAACGCAGACGCAACCGAAAGCGCGGATTTAGGATTAAAATAACGACCGTTAGTTGCGAGCCGAATAGCGCTTTAATGCGGAAAAATTTCATTCCCCGGTGATAGAATTAGGTCGTGGGAGGTCAAAAAATCGTCTTTTTCGGCTCCGGCGCAACGGGAATTCCCGCGCTTAAAATGCTCCTGGACGAGCCTGCCTTCGATGTCGCCGCCGTAGTGACGCAACCCGCAAAACCCGCGGGACGCAAAATGGAACTTTGCTGCACTGCGATAGAGCGGCTTATCAGACAGGAATATGCGCATCGAGTTGTACCGACGAATGTTGACTGCGACGAACTGCATGAAGAGGTTGCGCGTTCAGAGGAAAAACTGCTGCTTTGCGCTCCGGATAAAGTGCGTGGAAACAAGCCGCTAAGAAAAATTTTGCGAATGCTTGAGCCTGATTTTCTGGTTGTCATCAGTTTCGGGCAGCTATTGACAAATCTCGTGCTAAATATTGCGCCTAAAGCGGTGTGCGTTCACGCGTCGGAGCTTCCGCTGCTGCGTGGGCCAAGCCCCGTACGTACGGCACTGATTCTTGGAATGAAAGAGACTCAAGCTTGCACATTTCTTATGACTCCGCGGATGGACGACGGGGACGTTCTGCTGCGTAAGAATATCGCTATCGAGCAGGACAGCGACTTCGCGACGCTCTGCGCGAAATTTGCTGAGGAAATACCAATGCTGCTTCGGGATACTATTTTGGGGCTTGCCGCAGGCGAAATAACGCCCAAGCCGCAGAATCACGCTGATGCGACGTATTGCAGATTGATTCGCAAAAGCGATTCGTTTGTTGATTGGAGAATGAAGCCCCGTGAATTGCGCGATTTCGCGCGCGCGTTTTCGCCCGACCTTGGCATAGCGACCTTCTTTCGCGGCCGTCAAATCAAATTTGGGATTCCAGTGGATTTCGCCGAGGAGCAAAAGGGCGAGCCGGGGGAAATTTTGGCTGTGCATCGCCGCTCCGGATTGATGGACGTCGCATGCGGAGATGGTTCCGTCACGTTCGATGCCGTGCAGCCGGAAAGCAGGCCGAAAATGCCGGTTGAGGCATTCGTGAACGGATTCGCGCCGAAACCGGGTGAAAAGTTCGAAACTCCGATGGAAATACTGGATGCCCGCCCGCCATTCGTGTCGAATCAGCCAGCTTGGATTCGGGAAAATATATGAGCGAGGCCGGTTCCAAACCCGAAATTCATCCGTTGGAATGTGCTTCGCGCGCGCTTGTTCGGATTTGTGATGGCATTGAAAATAAAATTCCCAGTGCAAGTTCTTCGGAGATTATCGGTAACGAAATTGCCGCGGCGGAACTTACCGGCGGTCAAGCCGCACGCGCATTTGACGTTGTTCACGGTGTATTGCGCTGGCGCTACCGGCTTGATGCCGCGTTAAACGGTGCTTCAAGACGAGGAAAGCTTGAAGCGCCATCGCAATTGAGGAACCTGCTTCGGGCGGCCGCATACGAGCTTTTGATTAGGCGAGCGGACGAGCCCGCGGGCTTGGTGAGCGCAGTAGTGGATATCGCAAAGGGATACAAGGGAGGGAAATACGGCGCGCTTGCGAACGCGGTTTGCAGGAAGCTCGCGTCTGCCGTATCGTCGGCGCCTCCGCGCGATGACGCGCCTTTGGCTGATTTTGCCGCACATTATTCGATTCAACCGGCATTGCTCGTTCATCTGGGGGAAACGCGCGGGAGGGAGTGGGCAATCGCCGCGGCGCGGGCCACGGCGGACAGATTTCAAAGCCAGCTTCGAGTCAATCCGTTTATCGAACCGAATGAAGAATTTCCGGCTTCTATCGGTGCGAAAAAGCGCACGTATGAGGGCAAAGATTATTGGGAAGCCGATTCGCTCTCGCCCTCACTCAGAAAGGCGAACGCCGAAGGGAGGATTGTGGTTCAAGCGCTTCCGAGCCAGTACGCGTCGTTTTTGCTTGATCCCCTTCCCGGAGACAAGGTGCTGGATGCCGCAAGCGGAGTGGGGACGAAGGCGCATCATCTTCTCGCGTTGATGGCCGGATGGGGCGAGCTGGTATTGGCGGATGTATCGAAATCGCAGCGCGACAAGTGCATCGCCAATTTCAAAAGGTTGGGGGTACCCGAGCCGGATTATCGAATATTGGATCTTTCGGACAATGAAGCGGTTTCGAACGAATTCGTCGGCGAAAAATTCGATGCGATTCTGTTGGACGCGCCGTGCACGGGCAGCGGCCTTATCCATCACATGCCGGAGAAACGATACACGATCGATCTCGGCTTGCTTGATGCATTTGCGGATCGCCAGCGCAAGATGCTGGAAAATCTTCTCCGGTTGCTTGCACCGGGAGGCAGCCTCGTTTACGCGACATGTTCGGTTTTCAAGGAGGAAGACGAGGATGTAACCGAAACAGCGCTTGAGACGCCGGTTGGGCGTTTTACAAGTGTTGATCGGGTTTTGTTCCCGCCCTGCGGACGGCACATCGGCTTTTTCGTTGAAAAAATAAGGCGATTGGAGTAAAATCGGGCTTCAGTCTTCTTGAAAACCTCCATCGAAGATGGCTAGGATGCGCAAAAAAACCAAAGCCAGTTCCGATCGCGAAGGGTGCATCGGCGCGCTCGCGATCCTGGTGCTCTGCGCATTGGTAGTGGGGATTGTTTACGTTATCGCATCCGGCGGCTTGTTTGGTCCTGCGCCCAAAAATGCTTTGGTTCCCGATGTAGCGTCGCTTACCATCGAGGAAGCCCAAAAGCGCTGCGATGAACGCGGGTTGAGGCTGCGCCGCGGCGACGACTTATTCAGCGAAGATGTTGCGATCGGTCTCATCGTAAGTCAGGATCCCGTCGCAAATAGACTTGTAAAAGAGGGCCATACGGTAACGGTTTTTTTGTCCAAGGGGCCGAATGCATATTCCGTGCCAAATTTAATCGGTATGTCGCTTGCTGACGCGCAAGCCAGATTGAGGGAAACGAACCTGGGACTTGGAAGGATCGAAAAAATCTTGAACGCGACGATCCCGGAAGGGCAGGTCGTCTCCCAGAATCCGGAAGCAGGAAAGAAAATGCCCTTTGCGACGAAAGTGGACCTGAAAATCAGTGTAAAAAAGGCGAACGTGCTTACGCCTATGCCGGATTTGACGGGCAACGCGTTGACCAACGCCGAAGGCGTGCTTGTCGCCAAGAACTTGCTTCTTTCAAAAGTTAAGTACCGGCCGCACCCGGGTACCGCGTTCGGACAGGTCGTCAGCCAAGACCCGCCAGCCGGCATGGAAGTGCCGCTCGGAACAAAGGTTACTTTGGAGGTCGCCATAGACAACGAAACGGCTCGCGCCCTCGTAAGAATTTTAAACGTGCGATGCGTGGTACCCGTCGGCAGGGAGAAGCAGCAGGTAAAAATAGTCGTTTCCGACAGGCTTGGCGAGAACGAAGTATATAACCAAGTTCACAGAATCGGCGAAATCATCGAGACGCAGGTTAAGGTTGAAGGTCAGGCGTTCATCAAGACGTATTTTGACGGGCAACTTGTACGTGAAGACGACATCCCGCTTTTGCCTTAGCCAAGGCGGAAAGGACGAGCCATGAAAATCGCTCCATCACTTCTTGCGGCGGATACCTCCGATATCAAAAGTGCAATCGCGGAATGCGAAGCCGCGGGCGCTGATTTCATTCATTGGGACGTGATGGACGGGCATTTCGTGCCAAATCTTACCTTCGGCCCCCAAGTGATTACGGACGCGCGCCGCCACACAAAGCTGCCGTTCGACGTGCACCTGATGGTTACCAATCCGTCGGACTTCGTGGATCGGCTGGGCGCCGCGGGCGTTTCGATGATCAGCTTTCACATTGAAGCGGAGATACACGCGAACCGGCTCTTGGACAGAATCAGAAATGCCGGCGTTCTTGCAGGTATTACGCTCAATCCGCAAACTCCGCCGCAATCGGCCGAATATCTGCTCCAAGAATGCGATTTCGTTCTTGTGATGACTGTCAGCCCGGGATTCGCAGGCCAGTCGTTCATCGATGCTTGCCTGCCCAAAATATCCTGGCTTGCTCAATTCCGCGAATCGCATGCTCTGGATTACGCGATCGAAGTGGACGGCGGGGTAAGCGCGTCGAACGCGGAGCTTCTGGCAAACGCGGGAGCCGACTGGATTGTCGCAGGCAAAGCGTTTTTCGAGGCCGATGACAGGCGCCGATTCGTTGATGATATTCACTCGCTTTTAAAGCATTAGCGTCGCGCTATAATCCCCGCGCTTTCCTTGGAGGTTAGATGAAGTACCGGCTTTTCACATCCGAATCCGTGACGGAAGGTCATCCTGACAAACTGTGCGACAGGATCAGCGACGGCGTCTTGGACGATTTGATCCGCCAGGACGAGAACTCGCGCGTCGCGGTTGAAACGTTCTGCACGACCGGCATGGTCATCGTGGGCGGCGAGATTACTACGAACGGTTATTGCGAAATTAACCAGCTCGTCCGGGACGTGCTGTTGGATGTAGGATACGATTCAAGTGAAGTCGGTATAGACGGGCGTTCCTGCGGAGTCGCGGTGTCAATTCACGCGCAATCGTCCGACATCTCGGAAGCGGTTTACAAGCCCCAGGAGGCGCGTTCTGGATCGGAAGACGTCTACGACCAGATCGGCGCCGGCGACCAGGGTTTGATGTTCGGATACGCCTGCAGGGACACGGACGCTCTAGGGGAAGAACATCGGTCAGTGCTGATGCCGCTTCCAGTCTACCTTGCGCACAGGCTGGCCGAGAGGTTGTCGGAAGTGCGCAGAAAACGCGAAGCCGCTGGGCTGAGGCCAGATGGGAAAACGCAGGTTACCATCGAATATCCAGATGACGGCGGGCCGCCTGTGGTCCATACCATTCTTGTGAGCGCGCAGCACGATCCGGGCATCGGCGCGTCCGAAGTCGAGGAAATCGTTCGGGGGCTGGTGTTGCCCAAAGTGGTGCCCGATTCCGTGTTGCCCGCGGGCGGCTGGTGTGCGGTAAAGTTGCTGGTGAATCCAAGCGGGCGATTTGAAAAGGGCGGGCCGTACGCGGACACCGGGCTGACGGGGCGAAAGATAATCGCGGATACGTATGGCGGTTACGCTCGCCACGGGGGCGGTGCGTTCAGCGGCAAGGATCCCACCAAGGTGGATCGAAGCGGCTGCTACTACGCACGTTACGCGGCGAAAAATCTGGTCGCAGCGGGCGTTGCTGACCGGCTGGAGATTCAGGTCGCCTACGCCATAGGCCGTGCATATCCGCTGTCGCTTTCGTTCGAGGATTTCGGCAGCGCAAAGGTCGGCAGGGAGAAAATTCAAGCAATCCTGAACGACCCTGAAATTTTCGATTTCAGGCCGGCCGCGATTATTGCCAACCTCGATTTGCGCAGGCCGATTTACGGCCAGGTGAGCACCTACGGTCATTTCGGCAGGAAGGATCTGGATTTGTCCTGGGAGCGGTTGGACAGAGTGGAGTTGATTCGGTCACGCCTTTAGGAACATCGGGCCATTTGCGGCCCTGCAGGTATTCCCGATGTCGCCGCGAATATGCCCGCACCGGCTGTTCAGGAGAGAAAAATGGATATCGTAAGCCAAGCCGAGTTGGACCGCCGCGTCGAGGAAAGCGTCGCAAGCATCCGCGAGTACAGCACAATCGAGCCGTCGGCGGCGGTGATTTTGGGAACCGGCACAGGCGATTTTACGGCTGAAATTAAGAATGCCGTTGAAATTCCTTACCAGGTTATTCCACATTTCGCCTCGACAACCGTGGAAGGCCATCCGGGTGTTCTCGTAATGGGGGAGTTTTCCGGCAGGCAGGTGTCGGTATTCGCGGGCCGGTTTCATTATTACGAAGGCCTACGGATGCACGAGGTGGCGTATCCGGTGCGGGTTGCACGTGCGCTTGGAGCGGAAGTGCTCGTGCAATTCAACGCGGCGGGAGGGATAAAGCGCGATTTGCAGGTAGGCGATTTACTGGTTGTGGATGATTATGTAAATATGATGGGCGATTCGCCGCTTCGCGGGATAATGACCGAACCACCGTCTGCAAAGTTTGTGCCCATGAACAGGCCGTTCGATGAAAGGTTATCCGAAGCCGCGTTCAGAGGTGCTCTTCGCGGCGGGCTTAGAGTGCATCGCGGCACTTACATCGCGGTGCATGGGCCAAGTTACGAAACGGACGCCGAACTTTATTTTTTCCATGTTATCGGCGGCGCTGCCGTTGGGATGAGCACGGTTCCGGAAGCGATTGTGGCGCGCTCGCTTGGAATGCGCAACGTCGCGATATCCGTGATTACGAATTTGACTTTCGGCGTCGAAGGCCAGCACCTGTCGCACAAAGAAGTGCTGTCAATTGCGCGCGGCGCGCTTCCAAAGCTGAAGGATATTCTCGCTTGCATACTGGCTGAAACTTAGTTCCGGCCATGATTCGTCCGGTTTCAGCTGATTGCCCGGCGCGCTATAATTGAACCGCGGAAGCAATCGTCCGCAGGAGCCGCAATGAAGGTATCGGGGAACATCGTCAAGGTCGCGGACGGGACTTATTTTCCCGGAACGATCGAGTTCAAGGACGGGCGGATAATCAACATCCGCGATGAGCCGAAACGCGATTACGAGCGTTTTGTCATCCCCGGCTTCATAGATGCCCACGTGCACGTCGAAAGCTCGATGCTTGTGCCTAGCGAATTCGCGCGCCAGGCCGTGCGTCACGGCACGGTCGCGAGCGTCAGCGATCCTCATGAAATCGCGAACGTGCTGGGGGACACCGGCGTGCGATTCATGATTGAGAACGGCAAAAACGTCCCTTTCAAGTTTTTCTTCGGCGCGCCAAGCTGCGTGCCCGCAACCGCATTCGAGACTTCCGGCGCGAAGCTTGGAGTGCCTGACGTGCAGAGGCTTCTGCAGCAGGACGACATACTTTATCTTTCCGAAATGATGAATTTTCCGGGCGTGATCAGCGGCGATCCGGATTGCCTCGCCAAAATCGCCGCAGCGAAAAAACTGGGAAAGCCGATTGACGGCCACGCGCCGGGATTGCGCGGCGATGCGCTGAAAAAGTATATTTCTGCAGGAATTTCGACCGATCACGAGTGTTTCGAAATCGAAGAAGCGAAGGAAAAAATCGAGCTCGGCATGAAAATAATAATCCGCGAAGGTTCCGCCGCGCGCAATTTCGACGAATTGCTTCCGCTTGTCGACAGCCATCCGGACAGCGTGATGTTCGGAAGTGACGACAAACATCCGAATGAGTTAATCAAAGGGCATATAAACGAACTTGTAATGCGCGCCGTCGGGGCAGGAATTAACTGGAGAAAGGTGTTGAAGTGCGCGTGCATCAATCCAATCGAACATTACGGTCTGCCCGTCGGCCGGCTTCGCATCGGTGACAGCGCGGATTTTGTGATCGTGGACGATTTGAGTAAGTTGAAAGTCCGCGAAACATATATCGCAGGCGAGCTTGTTGCGGTGGACGGAAATACGAATGCGCCAACTATGTCATGTGACGCGGTCAACCGTTTTAAGTGCACGAAAAAAATCCCGGAAAATTTCCAGGTCAGGGCGGGCGGCGCCAGTATTCAGATAATCGAGGCTGTTGACGGCCAGATAGTGACGGGCAGGGCGGTTGAACAAGTTAAGGCGGAAGCTGGATTTGCGGTTCCAGATACTTCGCGCGACATATTGAAGCTGACGGTTGTAAACAGGTACAACGACGCTCCTCCGGCAGTTGCGTTTGTCCGGGGATTCGGACTGAAAAAGGGCGCGATGGCGTCGAGCGTCGCTCACGATTCGCACAACATCATCGCCGTCGGAGCCGACGATGTATCGCTCGCACGCGCGGTGAATGAAGTTATCCGCTATCAGGGCGGAATGACGGTCGTAACCGAATCATCCGTGGATATATTGTCCCTGCCGGTCGCGGGATTGATGACGAATGCGGACGGAGGAACTGTCGCGCGCGAATACGACAATCTTGAAAAGAAGGCGAAGTCGCTGGGTTTGAGGCTAGCTTCGCCGTTCATGACGCTTTCGTTTATGGCGCTCCTTGTGATTCCTTCGCTGAAGCTTTCCGACAAGGGTCTTTTCGACGGCGATAAATTTGATTTCGCGCCGCTGTTCGTATAACCGGCTTTTTGCCGATTGATACGTCTTAAACAAGCCTCGTTTGCCATACGATCGCACGGCAGCCAGGGCTAAAATCGGCCTTTATGCTTCAGGTGGAGGTTTCCTGGATGCGTTCGATTAGCATTCTTCTTGCGTTTTTGGTGCTTTTGTCATCTCCCATAAAAGCGCTCGCATGGGGCAATGTCCTTGCACATCCCGAAATCAACCGCCAGGCGTTCAGTTTGTGGGTTGAAATATACGGGCAGGGAGCGCATTATGTAAATTCTAACGGGGCCACATCGCTAGTGGATACAGGCGGGCAATGGGAAGGGCCGGAAGTGCTGACTTCAAACCCCGGCTACTTGTCTTGGACTACCGGAACCGGCAAATCCAGAAAGAGCTTCGAGGATTGGCTTGCGAGCGCAGGTTACTCCGCGGACGAGCCTGAGATTTGGATGGCTCTTTGCCATTTCTACGATCCGAAAGCCAATCCCGAAATCTATCTTACCGACGGCGTGCCCGACAGGTACATCGTCAATCCGCAAATAGACGCCCTGACCTGGGCGCTTCACCATCCGGACAACCTGTTTTCATGGGATAAAGGGCTGGAATATTACGCGCTCGCTTTCGAGGGGCCCGAAGAGGAACGCGAGGAAAACACAGCCAAGGCATTCCGTTGCCTCGGCGAAACGATGCACTGCATCGCCGATATGACCCAGCCCTGCCACGTTCGAAACGACGCGCACGGCTTTTATGACCCGATGGAAAACTCCGTAGACGACGCGATTGTTCGCAATCACGCGCGCAACGGCTCGGTGGAATCCCTGGTTCAAATCAGCGGACTTAAGATTGAAAATCTAATCCACAACATCGCGTATTTTACCAACTCCAATTTTTACTCCGACGAAACCATTTACAGCCAGGGTGCGCCGACCATTATGCCGCGGAACGGCGAGCCGTTTTATGACAGACCCCAATTCAGCGACTTCCGGTGGAACAAGGAAAACCAGTGGTACGAAAAGGATTTCGCCGGAATCGGCGCAGTGCCGATGGTAAAGCTTGTGATGGAAACACATGCGGTAACCGACGACAACGGCGCGATCGGCTACGAGGAAAGGCCGGAGTGGCATGTCGTTCCGGAATTTGCGGATGCGTATGCAAGCGTGCTTATCCCAATCGCGGTGCGCGGCGGCGCCGAAGCGATAGAGCAATTCTTCCCGACAATTTTCATAAACATTAAAAGCGAAGAGGAAATGGGGAAGCAAGGGACCTACTTGATTACAGGGCAGATTAAGCACGAGGTGTCCGCCGACCGCGCCTGGAAGCACGAAATCAAATACAGCGGCCCCTGCCTTCTTGTTGCGCGGCGGGATGGAAAGGAAACCACGATAATGGGCGGGAACATCATCAAAGGCGAAATCGAGACGATTGAAGTCGCTCCCCTCCCGGGGGACGAGTTATTCGTGCAGGTCGAGGCTGGCGGAAGGATTTTCAAGAGCAATCCGATAAAAATTGAAAGCGCGGACGAAGCAACCTACCAACTATCCGCGTTCCATCCCAACAGCTTCGCGATCCCTGATGGATTCATGTGCAGCGGCTCGATTTCGGCGCCGGGTCTGGAAATCAAATCGGACACCGTTGACGAAACGCTCGGTCACTGCGTAGACGCAAGAATATCGGGAGCGTTGCCGTTGGATTTGGAAATTTCGCTGGATGTGTCGGGGCCGATGACAAGTTCGACGCCATACGGTGAGAGCGTGGATGTCAAAACTCTTTCGCCGATTCGCTGGGTGATAAACAAAAACACAAGCGACATGTTCGTAAACGAGAGGGTCGAGTCGCAAAGCGGAAAATTCACACTGCATTTGACGGAGGATAACCTCGTGTCCTGCGGAGCGGGATTTTACCTTCTGTCGCTTAAGGCTTATTACGATTACAATATTCACAGCGAATTCTACGGTGCGGACGGCCAATTGTCCAGCAGTGACGATGCAACATTCTCGTTTGAAGCGCTTTCCCTTTCGGTTACCGTGGAAACGGAATCGCATCCGGCGATAGTTTTCGAAGAGGAAGGATAGGCCCCGTCAGACGCCGATGGAGTGAGCTTGAGCCGCCGCAGCGTATGCGGCCATCGGCACGAGGTCGCACACAAGCTTGTTTATCGGAGCGGGAATTCCGGCCGCGTCCGCGAGCTCCGCTATTTTTCCGTTCAGCCAAGCGATTTCAGTCCGCCTTCCGGAGCGGACGTCTTCCAGCATAGAGCTGAAATTAAGAGCGGTGGTCGACGCGATTTCGCGCACTCTTGAAACCTCGATTTCCGGTTTGAAATCGTAGCCTTCATAGCTTGCATTAAATGTCGCGCAGATTTCGGCAACCAAACCAGAAACGAGATTTGACAGCTTTTCGGTCAATATAATTTCGTTTGGCGAGGCGAAGAGGGCGGTGAGCGGATTGATAACTGAATTTACGAGAACTTTTTCAAGCATCGCCCGGTGGTTGGATTCAGACAGGTGAATATCAATGACTCCGGCTTTGCCAAACAAATCGCGCCAAATGTCCAAAATCGAATGATGCGCAATCATTGGGTACGGAACGCCGATATTCAGCTTCGGGGATGGCGTGTAAATTAAAACACCATCCTGTATTCTCCCGCCGCCGTAAAGCACTCCAAGACAATGCCTGTCGGTTTCTATCAGTCCGTTGGAAATCGCCAACAGGGGCGCGCTGGGCCAGCGACTGGAAACGCGGCTCGCAAGCTCACCAAGTGCGAATGCCTTGACGCACGTAATAACCGCATCCGGTTCAATTCCAGGGTCTTTGCTCCACGCAGTTTCGGGAGAATCTATCTCGATTCCGACGTCGGCGGGACGGATGAGTCGCTCACCATAGTTTGAATCTCCGGCGGCGACAGCTCTCAATCCATTTGTCGCGAGCTCGTTTCTTGGTTTCCGGTCGCGAATCAGCCAGCAAATCCTGATTTCGGGATTAGCCCGCGCGGCGAAGTCCAACGCGACAAGCCTTCCAACCGGGCCGGCGCCGATCAACAGCACGGTGCGTTCAGCCACGCGCTCCCTCCCAGTACCATTCGACCGCGGCTGGCACGACTTCTTCGGCTTTGCCGGTAAGCGCGATATGATCGGGCAGGCTCTTCAAAAAATATTGTCCGTAACGCTTTTTCACAATGCGCGTGTCCAGTACGAATATGCAGCCGCGGTCGGTCTTCGTGCGGATGAGTCTGCCGAATCCCTGCGCCAATCGCATTGCGGCCTGCGGCACGGCGTACTCCATGAATTCGCTTCCGCCGCGTTCGCGGATCGCCGCCGCGCGCGCGGCCCGCACCGGCTCCTTGAAATTCGCAAACGGCAAACGGGTCAGCACCACGCATCGCAACGCTTCGCCGGGGATGTCGAATCCTTCCCAGAAGCTCTTGGTGCCAAACAAAACCACACCGTCGTTTTTCTTCAGTCTGTTGCCGATTTCAGTACGGGAGCCGTCCACTCCCTGGCAAAGAACCTTGAGTCCGTTGCCCATTTGCCCCGCGGCGATTTCATAAACGCGCGTCATATCGGCGTTGCTGTTGAACAATACCAGCGTTCCGCCGCGCATGCCCTGCGCGATTTCGCAGACTATCGCCGCGGTTCGTTCTATGTATGGCTGCATATTGCCGAAATCGGGTTCGATCAAGTCCGTGGGGATGCAGAGGCGCGCCTGCTCGGCGATATCGAACGGCGTTTCAAGCCTCACGCAAGGCAGCATTTCCTCGGGCAGCGAATCGAGCCCAAGCCTGGATTTCATGAAATCGAAACCGCGCGCGACCGTCAGCGTCGCGCTGGTCAAAATCACGCTGGAGCGGCTTTCAACGAATTCGCGGAATATTCCGCCAACTTCGAGCGGGCAGACGTAGCACCGGAAGCCGACGCCCTCGCGCGTTAGCTGCATCTTTGCCCAGCGGATTGTTTCCCCGCCGGGCGCGGTCAATCCGCCGAGAACGTTTTCCATATCCATAACCTCGGACATGACCAGCATCGCTTCGGACTGAAACGCGTCGTCCTCCACGCGCGCATCCGACTCGTCGCTCATTACGGGAGACCTCAACCGCTCGAAAGCGTCACGGACGCGCGCGAAGGATGCAGCGGTTTTTTGGAGGATCATGTTCAGCTCCGCGGCGTGTTTCGCGTCCGCAGGATCAGGTGTCGAAAGAGAAATGTCCACTGCGTTAGCGCGCGCGAGAACCTTTGCCGCCCATCCGTCAATCTCGCGCTTTGCATCCATCCATTTCGAAAGCGCCGATCGCACTTCTTCCTTCGCGTCGTGCAGTTTGTCGAATCCCCAGGATTGTCCGAGCGCGGCATTCAGCAGAGGATCGTCCATAAACCGCAGAATCCGGTTTGAAAGCTCCATCATCGCCAGCCCGGAAACCTCTCCCGTGTACTGGTCGGTCAACGCGTCTTCTATATTGTGCGCCTCGTCCAGCACGAACCTGCTGTATTTGGATAATACCGTGTCGGTATCGGATGATTCCGCCGACAGCAGCCGGAATAGCAGGGCGTGGTTCATCACCAGGATGTGGCACTTCTCCGCACGGTCGCGCGCGGCGTAAAACCAGCATCCTTCACGGTACTGGCATTTGTTGCGAAGGCAGCTCCGCGTTCCGCAATCGACAAGAGACTGAATACGTGCTTGCATGTCGCGCGGCAGTCCGGGAGGCGCCCCGACGCGATCCATATCGCCATCTTCCGTCGCGGCTTGCCAGAATCCGAGGCGCACCACGTATTCCCATGCGTCCGGCCCGCCGAAGGCCGCGATTTCCGCGACGCGCGCGGCGGGGTCGCCGCGGCCGAACAGCGCTTCGCGCGCGCGCAGTCTGCAGAAGTAATGACTGCGTCCTTTGAGCAACGCCACCGAAAACGGAATTTCCGGCAGCGCCTTGCGAGCGACTTGTATGTCCTTTTCCAGAAGCTGTTCCTGCAGGTTGATCGTGTTCGTACTGACGACCACACCGGTACGGTTGCAGTCCGCGTAAAGGACCGCGGGAATCAAATAAGCAAGCGATTTGCCGATGCCGGTCCCCGCCTCGATTATCAGGTGGGAATTGCACGATAGAGATTTCCATACATGGCGCGCCAATTCCGCCTGTTCTTCGCGATACTCAAAATCGTTCATCGCGCGCTCAAGCCTGTCCGCGCGCTTGAACGCCGTGGAAATTATGGCGTCGGGCTTGACGTCCGCCGGAAATCGTTCAACATCGTTTTCCCGCCTCTTCGGTGGAAGCGGGACGTATCCTTTCGGAACTATACCGGATAATGCGTCGAATCTGTGCTGTCCCGCCAAACTCAAGAGAGCCAGGCTGTCGATTCCGTGCCGCTCTGTAATTCCTATTGCCCACTTATGCAAATCGCCGTCCGTTTCGAGCAGCCAGTTCCAAATTTCCTTGAACAGAAACGCAAGCGCGTCCGCGCGGTTCCTCGGAATCGCTTTTTTCGCCAGCTTTTCAAGCACTTCCTCCGGTCTTGCGCTTTCAATTCCGGGCCATTCCGGAAACCGGAGAGCGCAAATCGGCGCAAGTTCGAGAATTTCTTCGGTTCCGGAGTGCTTTCTTGCCCCCTTTGCCTTCCATTCGAGCCTGTATCGGCAAAAGCGTTCGTCCGTTTCCATCCAGCCGCCCGCGCCGAGTGCGAGAAACCGCTCGGTGGGGCCGGAAGCAATGCGGATTGAAATTGGCTCCGCCATCGCAAGATTTTACAACGCAAACGCGGCAATGCGCGTTTGGATTCGAGCAATAAAAAAAAGCCGCGGTTTCCCGCGGCCTTTTTGCGATAGCAAATGACTCGGATTTATCCCGTACTACGGTGCAGGCATCGCATTCAGGATAGCAAGCTGTTCAAGCGAGCTTTCCATAAGATCCCTTGCGTAAGCGGGATTGTGCGCTCCCATCGAGAGGTCGTGCGTTACGTAGTAGTAGTTCCACCAGCACTGCCTGTAAATGTTGCCGTAATCGGGATCGTCCCTGGGAGGACCGACACCGGTCGGCGGGTCGGTGTCTCTGTTTGTGATGCTGACAGCGCCGGTATCAGGATCGACGGTCTTCCAAGCGGCGGGCCATTTGGTTTCGAACTGGGTGACCAGCGCTTGGATTTCCGCCTGGAAATCGTCAAGGTACGTTTCCATACTGGCTTCATCACCGACATGGCACTCGAGGCAGGTTTCCATTCTGGGCTCGAATTCGTGGCCCCATTTCGCCGGATTCGCGGAATCCTGATAAGGCTCCCGGAACATGTGGCAGGTCACGCACGAGTTGTCGTTCCAAGTCTGATGCGGATGCTCGGTTTCGTAAGTGTATCCGTCAAATTGGAATCCGGAAATGCCATAAAGCATTGCGCCCTGCGCGTTGCCGTGGATTCCTCTTGCAGACGAGCCTGTCGCCGTTATTGTGGCCTCCATGTTTGCGCGTGTGCGGCGTCCGTTGTGGCATGTCAAGCAGATGTTTCCCCTTCCGCCGTTGACTACCGTGTCGTCAAACGGAAGCGTAATATCCGCTTCTGAATCAACGCGAAGCTGAGCTTCATATTGATTATTGTGGGGATCGTGACAAGTGGCGCAAGTGATATGCCAGCTTTCGTTTGCATCTTCGGGGAGGAAGTCTTCCGCAGGGGGATCCTCACCGTCGATTTGGATTCTCACATACCATTCGCCGTTGTGGCAACTAACGCAATTTGCCTCTCCCGCTGGGCCGACTACTGGAGTGCCGCCATCGTCTTCTGTAAGTGCAAACGTTGCATGGACGGACTTGGCCCACTCTTCGAATGCGCCGTGGCGGGCACCTTCGTGGCAAAGGCCGCAGCCGTATCCTTGCGAGCCATCGTACGCTTCATCGTACAGGTATGTTTCGCCGTCCATCACGTAATTGCCTTCCGCGTCACGCTGGTAGCCCATACCGGGATCCCAGGGAATGGGTTTGTGTCCGGCGCCCATGCCCGGAGGATTTCCTGGGCCGTGGCAGGACTCGCATTGAATGTTGGCGAACTGCGGGGTAAGCTCCTGGTCGATGAATCCGCCGTCGCCTGCGGGAAACTGGCCGGCGGCATGACAGTTGTAACAGGCTTCATTGCGAAAGCCGTGCGGATTCGGATTGATGTTGGTTTCAAACGCCATCGAATGAGCTGTCGTTTGCCATTCCGTCACAAGGCTGGTGTGGCAGAGACCGCAGGTTTCATATCCGACAACCGTGAATTCGGTGGGAAGCTCGGCAACGTCGAAAGTCACTTCCTGCGTTGCGGTTCCGCCTTTGCCGTCGTCGGCGGTCAAAGTGACCGTATAATTGCCGGGGGCATCAGCGGCCCAATAGGCTTCAAGACCTTCTTCGCCTTCCGCCTCGTCGGTAAACGTTCCCGCTCCGCTGGCCGACCAGGTGTAGACAATAGTGTCTCCGTCCGGATCGGTGGCAGGTTCCGATATGAATCTGATGCGCTGGGTGGCGACCGGCGCGGATACATCTTTGGTCATATCCGACTCGAAAACGGGATCCTGGTTTTCGGGCGGCGGCGGGGGTGGCGTTCCTTCTTCCACGGTTATGTCGAAAGTGGCTGTTGAAACGTTACCGGCCGCGTCGGTGACCGTGACGGTTATCGTGTATGTTCCGGCGGTATCTATTGTCCAGCTCACGCTTGAGCCGGAACCGGTGAATGTTCCTCCGGCGCCACCGTCGTCCCACGCATAAACGAGTGCCCCGCCGCTGTCGTCCGTCGCGGTCACGCTGAAAGTGACGGACTGGCCCGTCACTGGATCGGTAACGCTGGGGACTATTCCGGCTGGGCTAATAACAGGCGGAGTCGTGTCCGTTACCGGCGGGGGGGGGACGACGATATCGTCATTGCCAAAAGGCGGGTACGCCCTCTGCCCGGAAATGGAACCGCGGCAGCCGAAAAGCGCCTCCGCAAGAACCAAAACCAAGATTAAAACCAAAAACCTTAGCTTCATCTTAGCCTCCTCGTCTGGCAGGTCTAACGCCCGCCTTTGAGATACTTGTAATGTTATTCACTAAATATGGCTGTGTCAACATTTCAAATGAGTTTTGGAGGAATAATTTATCGAAAGGCTTTAAGTCTTCGAATCGTTTTGGGGCAATCGAGCTAATGCTTCCAGATTGACACTGGTGAAGCGCAATTAAGCCTGCGGGCGGAAGGCGCTTAAATACTATATAAACGGCATTTCATTTCCGGAATTCCGGTTATGGCCGCCTGACCAGGCAGTCATAAAAAGTAGATTGCGCAATCTTCACAAGGCACGCCCGTCAGTTTGTGAAAATTGTAGCACGCTGATTTGATTGCGCGGCTCGCGCGTATAAAGGCGGCCAAAATCCGGACGCGCCGCCTTGTGCGCTTAGCGGAACGTGACATGGAAAAGTTGGGGATTCCAGCCCGCTAGTTCACGCCTATGTCGCCGGAATCATGGGCAGGCTGGGGACGGGTATCCGAGATTGAATCGGCGCAGCCAGCAAAGCCGACCGAAAAGAAAACGCAAATGATGAAAGCGAGCGCCCAAACAAGTCTCATTCCATTTCTCCTCAAAACCGATTCCGGCATACGTGCCGGAGACGGGTTCATTATACCAAATTTCATTTTCAATGCTGATGCGATTGATGATTGAAGGCGATATCAAGGAGGGCTAAACGTCGAATTCGAAAAGCACCTGATCGATGGCCACGCTTTCTCCCTTACTAACCTTGATTGCCCGTACGGTTCCCTCGATGTTCGAAGAAATTTCGTTTTCCATTTTCATCGCTTCCAGGATTGCCACGACTTGGCCCATCTCGACCTTTTGCCCGGGCTCAATCAAAATTTCCAGAATCTTGCCGGGCATCGGCGAGTTGATCGTGTTTTTGATGCAGTGGGCTTCGGACGACGCGTAAGATGCAAGCACTCTTTCGAGTTCATCCTGCTGCGGAGTTTTTACGGTAACAGGGAAGATCCTTGCCGCGCCCGCGATTTCCTTGATTTCGCCTTTCTCGCGATAAACTTCGAAAAAGCAAACGCGGTTGTCTATCGCCATAGTGACGCTATCTAATTTAAGCTCGATTATTTCGATCTTGTGCGCCTTCCCTTCGTGCGCCACCAGAAATGCGCTTTCCGTTCCGGGAACCGGCTCAAGCTCCAAGTTGAACGCGGCGTCGCCTATTTTGCTGACAATCTTCATAATCTAGACTCCTCGGTAATCGGAAAATTTAAGTCTGCTTGCCAGTTCCCAGTAGTCGGTTCCTGAATCTTTACCTTGCACCACTTCCACTCTTTGCCTTGCCAGGTAAAAGTCCAATGCCGCGGCTATGGCTGCGTCTTTTTTCAGTGAATCGTCCGAATTCGAGGGGAGCCCTCCGGAAATTCCATCTCCTGCAAAATGCTTCTCCACGAATGCCGTGTTGTGCCTTCCTTCCACGAATTCGGGGTGGCTGAATACAAACTGGTGGAACGGGATCGTGGTTTTGATGCCCGTGATAATGAATTCACCGAGCGCCCTCTTCATCCGTTCAATCGCGTGCGCCCTGCTTGAGCCTGTGGCAATGAGCTTTGCCACCATGGAGTCGTACTCCATGGGAATCGTGTAGCCCTCGTACGTTCCCGCGTCCAGCCGCACACCGCGGCCGAGCGGTGGAATATATCGCCTGATTTTGCCCATCGCGGGGAGAAACTGGCGATAAGGGTCTTCAGCGTTGATCCGTGCTTCGAAACTGTGCCCCCGGATTTCGATATCGTCCTGCCTGTAGGTCAGCTTTTCGCCGGATGCAACCAGGATTTGCTCTCGCACCAAGTCAGTACCGGTGATTTCCTCCGTTACGGGGTGTTCGACTTGCAGCCGCGTGTTCATCTCCATGAAGTAAAACTTGCCGGTACCGTCAAGAAGGAACTCCACGGTTCCCGCGTTGCTGTAGTTTGCCGCCCTGGCGGCTTCGCAGGCCACTCTGCCCATTTCTTCGCGAAGCTTCGGAGTAAGCGCCGGACTCGGCGCTTCTTCTATCAGCTTCTGATGGCGGCGCTGCACGCTGCAGTCGCGTTCTCCGAAGTGGATTACGTTTCCATGCTCGTCCCCCATTACCTGAAACTCGATGTGCTTCGGATTCTCGATCAGCTTTTCGATAAATACTTCGTCCGAGCCGAATGCGCCCATTGCTTCGCTCTGGCAGGCGCGGAAAGCGCGGTCGAACTCTTCGAAATTGCGCACCACGCGCATTCCTCGCCCGCCGCCGCCCGCCGCGGCCTTCAGAATCAGGGGGAAGCCGATTAATTTGGCGATGTCCATCGCACCGGCGGGATCGGATATTGCTCCGGCTGAACCTGGAATTACAGGTATCTCACGGATGGACATAATTTCCTTTGCCACAATTTTGTTGCCCATTTTTTCGATCGCGTCCGGAGAAGGGCCGATGAACTTGATTCCCGCCGCCGCGCAGGCCTTTGCGAATTCCGCGTTTTCAGCGAGGAATCCGTAGCCGGGATGCACGGCGTCGCAGCCCGTATCCTTGGCGATACCGACAATCCGGTTTATGTTCAAATAGGTTTCCGCGGGAAGGCGTCCCGGGATGTGCACCGAATGGTTCGAATGCACTATATGCAGCGCGTTCCGGTCGGCGGAGCTGTAAATGCTCACGCTTTCGATGCCCATCTCCCGGCACGTCCGGATCACGCGCAGCGCTATCTCGCCGCGGTTGGCGATTAAAATCCTCTTGATTTTCTTGTTAGACATCGCTAAACCAAACTTGAGCCAAAATTAATTAAAAGCATCATCAAACGGCGGATTCGCTCGGAAATCTCTTCGACGGCATGCGCTCCAAGGCTTGCCGCTTCGTCGATTGAGTAAAATCTGCCGAGCACAATATAATGCCTTTCCACATCGTATCGCCGCGCGCCTCCGTTTCTAAAGGAATCAAGCGCGGACGCTGAATCAAGAACAGTAGTTGTATCCGCAAATCCCCTGAGCCTTAGCGCCATATCGTGGCCCAAGAACCTCAAGGAGAGGAAATCGGAGGCGTTGATGAATTTCCTGAATTGGTTGCGCGCAGGGTGGCATTTGCGGTCGTCTCCGAATTCAAGTACAACCTGCAATCCCGGCTCCTCGCCGCGCCAGTTTCCCTCGCCCATTAGTAGCACGCTCACGCTTGGCTGGAAAACGAGCGGATTGGTGTTTGCATCAATGAGTCTGTCTGCGGGAGGAAGATATCCGAGCCAGCCGGCGCGTCTTACATCTTTGTTCTGGGAAATGGAGGGGAACGCAACGACCGCTGAAAATTCGACTTCCTTTTTCTTGAGCTTGGCGTTGATCGCCGCTCTAAGGACGAGTAGGCGCTGGTAAACCGTGTTTGCACCGAGCCTGCTGCCCGAAAGCAACGCAAAGTCGTCCTTGGTCAAAATCGCTTCGTTCTTCATAAGGTTAAAGCGGGATGTTGCCATGCTTGCGCTTGGGGCGGAGATCCACTTTGCCTTGAAGCATTTCCAGCGCCGCGATTAGTTTGGGCCGCGTTTCACGCGGGTCGATCACTTCGTCGATGAATCCGCGTTCCGCCGCGAGATACGGATTCATCAATTCCTCGGTGTACTTGTCGATCAGCTCTTGGCGAGTTTTTTCGACGTTCTTCGACGTCTGAAGCTCCTTGCGATAAATGATATTGACCGCGCCCTGCGCACCCATCACCGCGATTTCCGCGGTCGGCCAAGCAAGGTTGTAATCGCTGCGAATATGTTTGGACGACATAACGCAGTACGCTCCTCCGTAGCTCTTGCGTGTAATCACCAAAAGCTTTGGAACCGTGGCTTCGCAGTATGCGTACAACAACTTTGCGCCGTGACGAATGACGCCGTTCCATTCCTGATGCGTTCCGGGCAAAAATCCTGGTACGTCCTCGAAAGTTACAATGGGTATATTAAATGCGTCGCAGAATCTCACGAAACGCGCGCCCTTCACGCTCGAGTTTATGTCCAAGCAACCCGCAAGCTCCTTCGGCTGGTTCGCGACGACTCCTACCGTCATCCCGTTCAGCCTTGCAAAGCCGATAATCAGGTTTGGCGAGTACAGCGCGGCGACTTCGAAAAACGATCCTCGGTCGACAATCAAGTTGATGAGCCGCTTCATGTCGTACGGGCGGTTAGGATCGTCGGGAATGATGGTCGCCAGATCGTCTTCTTTACGATTTACCTGGTCTTCAACCGCAATCCTGGGCGGATTCTCCATATTGTTCGCGGGAATATAAGTGATAAGCTTGCGAATTTGATTGAGGCAATCCATCTCGTTCTTCGCCGCGAAATGGGCGTTTCCGCTTGTTTGATTGTGAGTCAGCGCGCCGCCGAGCTCCTCGAACGTGACTTCCTCATTCAATACCGCCTTGATTACGTCCGGGCCGGTCAGAAACATGAAACTTGTATCGCGAACCATGAACACAAAGTCCATCAGGGCAGGGCTGTAAACGGCGCCGCCGGCGCAAGGCCCCATTATCGCCGCAATTTGTGGAACCACTCCCGACGCCATAGTGTTGCGAAGGAAGATGTCCGCGTAGCCGCCGAGTGAAAGAACTCCCTCTTGGATTCTCGCTCCGCCGCTGTCGTTGAGCCCGATAATCGGACAGCCGACTTTGGTTCCGAAATCAAGCACCTTGCAGATTTTGGCGGCGTGGCGCTCGCCCAAGGAGCCTCCCATTACTGTGAAGTCCTGCGCAAACACGCACACTCGCCTGCCGTTGATTGCTCCGAAACCGGTGATTACTCCGTCGCCCGGAATCTTGGCTGAAGGGCTTTGTGTGAAAAGATCGAATTCCTGAAATGTGTTTTCATCGAGCAGAATGTCAAGACGTTCGCGAGCAGTCAGCTTTCCCTTGGCGTGCTGTTTTTCGATCGCTTCGGCGGTAGATATGTGAAGCGCCTTTTGCCGCCGGATTTCGAGATCCTTGATTCTGCTTTCGGTAGTGAGCTTTTTGGCCATCTAGCTCTCCTTGAATTCGATTAGAACGCCTTCCATTGATTTTGGATGCAAAAACGCGATGAGTTCTCCAAGCGACTCGCGGGGCTCTTCGTCCAAAACCTTGAGTCCCGAGGCCTTAACTTTGGTCCAAGCTGTTCCGATGTCCGACGTTGCAAAGCAGATATGATGGATTCCCGGCCCGCGCTTTTCGATGAAATTGTAAATTACGCTTTCAGCGTCCCAGGGAGCCATCAGCTCAATCTTTGCGCCGCCCGCCGGCAAAACAGCCATAGTCATCCTCGCGTGAGCAACGTCGTGCCGCTCCACTTGATCCGCGTTCAAACCGAGCAACGCGAGCCAGCGTTCCAGCGCGGCATCCAAATCGGTCACAGCAATGCCGATATGGTCGATTGTAAGCAATTAGGCCTCTTCCGCCGCCCAAAATCCCGGCGGGCATAAATGGTAGCACAGACAGGACACACGCGTGACAAGGTAATTCCTTAGTGATTATTTAGTCTACATTGCCTTGTTAAAGCGCTTGGAGAGCGCGCTTGCAGCCAGTCGGCAGGGGTGTTTCAAGCGCCCGAAGCCGGCGAGATTGACAAAAAGCGCCAGTGGACTATAATCCCTCTTCCGCTTCCGCCGGACTCGTTCCTTCGGACGCGGGTTTTTTCAGGAGCACCGAGTGGCAAACACAAAATCGGCAAAAAAGCATATTGAAATCAACCGGCGCAACCGGTTGAGGAATCAGCACTACAAAACGAGGATGAAAAACGTCCTCAAAAGCGCGCGCGCCGCTATTGTAAATGCGGAAGTAAGCGACGACGATGCGAAGTCAGCCCTGCGCAGCGCGCAAAGCACGCTGCTTTCGACAGCATCTAGAGGCGTTATCCACAAGAACACCGCCTCCCGAAAGATTTCGCGCCTTGTTCAATTGTTCCGTCGCGCTCGCGTGGAAAAAACCGAGCAACTCGTCGAAGCGGCGAAGCCCGGTCCGGTTGAAGCGGCTGCAATAGCTCCGGAGACGTTGGACCGGCCGGTTGACGCCGGCGCCGAGGCTCCTGCTGCGGACACCGCCGGTGCCGGCAGCGACTCGTCGGCATCGGTTACCGAACCGGAACAAGCTTAAACTGCGAACACTACAAGTTGATTTTCTCGGTTTCGGTATTGCTCAAGCGAAGCCCGCGTCGTTTCTGAAGTTGGAAAGCTTGCGAGGAACTGCAAGCGCGCCGCCGCCCTCTTCGATCAGGATTTCCGCGATGTCCTCGTCAAGCAGTCCTCCGCCTTCACCGCCGCCGGGCTTCGGTCCGGAATCACCAAGCTCGTACAACAGCTTTACTATCCGCGGAAACTCGCGGTCGGCTACGACGCAAACATCGTCCAGCGCAAAGTTGAACTGCTCGTAAGTGAGACCGTCGATGAAAACCGAGGCTAGCACATAAACAAAATCGTCCTCGGGATCCACCGAAAAAAAGGCCTGCAAGTTTCTGTTGTTCGCTTCCAGCAGCTCCCTGAAAACGACCGAAGGACACCTCTCGGGCAATTTCAGGAAAAGCAGGTTAATGAAAAGAACATTATCGCTGGCCTTATACACAAGAATATCGAAGCGCTTCAGATTTGTTCCGAGAGAGGTTCGCCAAACGCAATTCTCGAGCATTTCGTAGCGCCATTTCTTCTCTTCGAAGAAGGATTCGATCATCCGGTGGATGCGCTCGTCCCTTTCCTTCGAGAGAAGTCCAGCTTTTCTTTCCTCCGTCATGGCGGTAACCCCCAGATTACAAGGAGTAACATCCAGTAAGACGCAGAAAGCGCTTACTTGTTTCAATCCTCATTTATTTCTACCCTTAGCAGTGCAAACTAGCCCATTGCAAATCAGCTTTTAACAACTTGTTACAAATTGGTTAAGGGTTTTGCGTGTTTTGACCCGGGAAACCGCGGTGGCAGCTTGAGCTGTTGTTTGTGCTGTTCGTGAGTCCGCGATGTCCGAAAGTCCAATCGCAGTTATGTTGCGTTTTTGTCTTGTGAAAGCCGCGCGAATACGCTATAATTTTTCCGACCTAAACAAGCGTGTTTTTAATGGGCCGCATGGTCCAAAGAAAGGCCACGTTTGTGGCTTTTCTGCTTTGTTGAGTAAAGGTGGTTTGGTTGTACCTGTCTTTGCCTAAACTGGAAGATGAGATCGGGAAGTTCGTATCAAGGTATGGATTTGACCTTGTGGACTTCCAGGTCAGCTCGGTTAGCCCGCGAGGGAGGTCATACCGCGTTTTTTTGGACAAGCTTGACACCACGAAAATAACTATTGACGATTGCGTGTCCGTGTCTTTGCCGCTGAAGATGTTTCTTGCTTCGCTCGGAGTGTTCGACGACAATTCCAAATTGGAAGTGTCAAGTCCCGGATTGGATCGTGTTTTGAAGCGTGACAAGGATCTTTCCAGATTCACGGGCTCCAACATTCGAGTCAGCTTCAAGGACAACGGAAAAAAGAAAACCGTCGTGGGCAAGCTCGATTCATTCGATGCGGAGCGCATCAACCTGGCGTTTGACGGCGGGACAGGAATTTCCGCGATTGGAATTGCGAGATCGGATGTAATCGAAGTAAGGCTGGTGGCCGATGTATGAAACTTAATGCCGAAATCGTTTCGGCCTTACAGGAGATAGAGTCTTCCCAAGGTGTTGGCCGCGAAGTGATTTTCGAATCGCTTCGCGAAGCGATCCGCACAGCCTACTACAAAAGCAACGGTCCGGTGGAAAACCTTGTTGTAGACGTCGAATTGGGCGAGAAGAACGAAATAGAAGCCTACCTAAGGAAAACGGTTGTCGCCAAGGTCGAGGATCCGGTTTACCAGATGTCACTGGAAGAAGCGCGCGCGATCAGCGAGGATGCAGAGGAAGGCGATATCATTTTGTCCGAGGTATCGCTGGACAATCTAGGACTTCTGGCTATTCACTACGCACGGCAGAAAATCGTTACCGCAATCAAGGATGCCAGGAAGGATCGCGTCCTGAATCAATTTAAGCACCGAATGTTTGAAATTATCAATGGCAGCGTCCGTTATGTGGACCGGCAGGACGTTTTCGTTGACGTGGAAGGCGATGTGGAGGCCATTCTTCCTTATCGGGAGCAGATACCCACCGAGCGTTACCACGCCGGACAGCGAATCAAGGCGTTGCTGATTGATGTGCGCACCTCTCGTAAGACTCCGATGCTGGTGCTTTCCCGTAGCCATCCCGACCTAATCAGGAAGCTTATGGAAAACGAAATTCCGGAAGTCCGCGAAGGTGCGATTGAAATCGTTGGAATTGCGCGCGAACCCGGTTATCGAGCAAAGGTCGCCGTTAAAAGCTTGATGCCCGAACTCGACGCGGTTGGAACCTGCATTGGCAGCAAGGGAATCCGAATCCTCGCAATAAGCCACGAGCTTCACGACGAAAAAATAGACCTTATTCCGTACTGCGAAGATCCCTTCGAATATATTGCCGAAGCGCTTTCGCCTGCGAAGGTCGCCAGCGTGGAGATATTCGAAGATGAAAAGAGGGCGATCGTGATCGTTCCGAATGACCAGATTAGCCTTGCGATCGGCAAGGGCTGGCGTAATGTAAGGCTTGCATCCAAGCTCACAAAGTACTACCTCGATGTAAAAAGCGTGAAAGAAATCGAGGAAGTGGAAGGCACGGATTCCGCCGCGGAAGAGGGAGCGGGGGAAGCGCAAGGCTATGAGGGGGCTGACGAATAGCTTGAGTATTCCGATTCCTTCAGTCGATCGTCGTGAGCCGATCCGCACTTGTCTTGGATGCGGGGAACGCCATCCACAGAATTACTTGCTAAGATTTAATCTGAGAAATGGCAAGATTGTTCTGTTGAGTGCTGCGCGACAGTCCTTCGGTCGGAGCATCTACCTTTGCCCGAGAGAAGGATGTTTCGATTTGCTTGTCGGGCGCGGGCGAGTGGATTTCAAACGAAGCAAGCACGACCGCGTTCACATTCATTTGGACGAAACAGAATGGTTCATCCTTAAAAGACGGTTTTTGGTTGCGGTCAAAAGGCGGCTGAATGCCTGTGACTAAAAGTTTCCACCTACTGGAGGTTTATGGCGGCTGATACATACAAGATAGCGTCCTTGCCCAAGAAGCTTGGCCCGGGCTTCACCGTTTCCCGCGTAAAAAAGCTGCTGGAGGAAATCGGATGGGAGGACAAGGACAACCGCGGCCTGTTGGCTGTAATTGACCAGGCCACTTACGAGAAGCTGCTCGCCAGGGTTCAGGGAGGCGGATTGCCTGAGCGCGCCGAAATCCAAGAGGCAGCCAAAGTCCCGTCCGCCGAGCAAGCGCCGAAAACCCGGAGAATCGGTCCGGCGAGAGTGAGGGCTGACGCCGGCGTTCAGGATCTTGGCGCACTTCCCAAAGAAAAAGCCGCGCCGCAAAGAAGGGCCGCTCCCAAAACCTTTTTTAAAAAGGAAGATTTGGAAGTCAAAAAACTGGCGAAAAAAGCAGCCGAAGCGGCGGAAGCCGCTCCCGCTCTGCCGGTTGCGCCCGCGGAAGCCCCTGAAGCTGCTCCGGAGAAGAAGCCGAAGTTGAAGCAGCCCCAGCCTGTTACACCCGCAGCCAAAAAACCCGCGGCCGAAAAGCCGGCCGTTCAAGCCGATGAAAAGGAAAAGGCGGAAGAGGAATCCAAGGCTCTAAAGAAAAAGCGCGGCGCGGTCGTGGCAGGCCCGCCGCCCAAGGCGCCGGTTCCGGTAAAAAAGAAAATCAAGGAGATCGTCAAGCTGCCGGATGAGGCGGAGCCCGTCAGAAGCCGAAAGCGGGTTTTCAAAATCAAAGGCGGGCTTCAGCAGCACCTTCCCGCCGCGGCGAAAACGATTCCGACGCTGAAAATCACAGGTGATATGTCGGTGCGGGACATCAGTATGAAAACCGGAGTAAAGGTCGGCGACATTATCAGCTTCCTGTTGAAGGACTTGAACGTTCTTGCCAACATCAACCACGTCGTAAGCGAAGACGAGGTTCAGCTGGTCGCCGACCATTTCGGAATACCTTATGAAGTGAAGCACGAAGAAGCTCCGGAAGATGTTCTTGAAATGTTCGACCGCGTTTCCGCGGGCAATCTGGTCCCGCGCCCGCCGGTTGTTACGGTGATGGGCCACGTCGACCATGGAAAGACGAAACTGCTCGATCGCATCAGGCACACTAACGTCGTCGCGCAGGAAAGCGGCGGAATAACGCAGCACATCGGCGCTTATCAAATCGTTTATAAGAACAAGCAAATCACATTCCTGGATACGCCCGGCCATGCCGCGTTCACTCAAATGCGCGCGCGCGGTTCTCAAGTGACGGATGTCGTGGTGTTGGTGGTGGCTTGCGACGACGGCGTCAAGCCGCAAACCAAGGAAGCTGTCGAACATGCCAAGGCCGCCAATGTCCCGATTATCGTCGCCCTTAACAAAAACGATCTTCCGTCCGCCAACGCCGAGCGAACGATGTCGCAGGTCGCAGAGCTTGGATTGGTGCCCGAAGAATGGGGCGGCGACACGATTTTCGTCAAGATTTCCGCGCTCACCGGTGAAAACATTGAAGAGCTTTTGGACATGATTTTGCTCCAAGCGGAGCTTCTTGATCTAAAAGCGGATCCCAAGGCTCCAGCGTATGGGGTAGTAATCGAATCCCAGATTACCACCGGCCAAGGCGTAATCGCCACGGTCCTGGTGATGCAGGGTACTTTCCGGCGTGGGCAGTACCTTGTATGCGGCACGTCCGGCGGGCGGATCAAACGCATGGAGGACGAGTGGGCGAAATCGGTCGACGAGGCGCTCCCTTCCCGCCCTGTCAGGCTAATCGGGCTCGATTTCCTGCCGTCGAACGGCGACAAAATTTTCGCTTTCATCAACAAGCGCCAGGCCGGAGAGATAATCGAAACGCGCAAGGATCGCGAGCGTTTGGAGCTGCAGCGCACTCCCATGATCAAGGCGAGTTTGGAGGATTTTTACTCCCGCCTTGAAAAAGGCGAAGTCAAGGATCTCAATGTCGTGCTGAAATGCGATGTCGGCGGAAGCGAAGAAGCGATTTTGTCGGAGCTTGGCCGCATAAATGTTGAAGGCACGAAGGTGCATGTCCTGTCGCATGGAGTGGGCCAGATAAACGAAAACGACATAATGCTCGCATCCGCATCGGAGGCGATCGTGCTCGGCTTCAGGACTACGCTCACGTCAGGTGCGAAGCGGCTCGTCGAGCAGGAAAAAGTGGACGTCAGGATGTACGACATCATCTACCAGATGTCCGAGGACATTCAAAAGGCGATGCTTGGCCTGCTTGAGCCGATTTTCGAGGAATTTGAATTCGGCAAGGTGGAGATTCGCGAGATATTCCGCACGACAAAAGACAACGTCATCTGCGGAGGATACGTACTTGACGGCAAGGCCGAACGCGGCAAGAAGTTCAGGCTGCGCCGCGGAACGGACGTTTTGTTCGAAGGTTCGCTTCGCTCACTTAGGCGATTCAAAGACGACGTGCGAGAGGTCGCAAGCGGCTACGAGTGCGGGTTCGTAATCGAGGGGACTTCCGATGTGGAGCCGGGGGACATCCTTCACCTTTACGACGTGAAGGAAGTGCCGAGGTTTTAGAATGGAAAAATCGCTTCGAATTACGCGGCTTGAGGAGCAATTCAAACGCGACCTTGGGGTGCTCGTGCTTGAAAAGGCACGCGACCCGCGGATTAAAGATGTTACCGTGCTTGGCGTCGAGGTTTCAAAGGATTTGGAGTACGCGAAAGTATACGTCTCGATAATCGGAGACGATGAAGCCAAGAAACAGGCCATGGCCGTTCTCAAGGCTGCAAGCGGGTACTTTCGCACCGAGCTTGCGGGGCTTCACGATATCCGCAAAGTGCCGGAGCTGAGATTTATTCTTGACAACTCGATTGAGCACGGAATGCGGATTGACAAACTTCTAAGCGAACTTGGATACCCAAGGAAAGATGAACAAAACAACTGATAAAGATTACCCGTCCAAAGTCGCGGAAGTCGCGGCCGAGTTGTTGAGGGCGAATAGCGTCTGGGTTTTGACACATGAAGAACCGGACGGCGATGCGTACGGTTCCACGCTGGGTTTGCTTCATGCATTGCGCTCGCTTGACAAACACGCACGCGCGTTTTCGCGCGATCCCTTGCAGCGGATGTACTCGAAGCTGCCTGGCGTTTCCGAACTTGAACACCCGGATACGCTGCCTGATGAGCTTCCGGATACGATTGCGATACTCGACAACGGAGATTTTGGCAGGCTAGGCGAGCAGTATGCGAGCAAATTGATTGCTCTCGGCGTGAAACCCGGCGGCGGCGGAGCTTGCCGAATCGTAAACATCGATCACCATATCAGCAATACTTTTTACGGCGATGTAAATCTGGTATGTCCGGATTGCGCCGCGGCGGGCGTGCTGGTCCACGACATCGTGAAAGCGCTTGGATGCAAATATTCAAAGGAAATCGCTGTTAACCTTTATGTTGCGTTGATCACCGATACGGGACGGTTCAGTTTCAGCAACACGAACCGCCGCGCGCTGGAAGTGGCGGGCGAGCTTGTTGAGCTTGGCGCGAATCCATCCAAAGTGATTGAAGATGTTTATTACACGCGAACCGTCAACCAGATGCAGCTCTTCGGTCGGATACTCTCCACTCTGACTGCGGTGCCCGAGCTGGGAGCGCTTTACGCCTGGCAGACCCAGCAAATGCTCAAGGAGACCGGCACTTCCCAGTCGGATACCGAAGGCATGGTTGACCTGATCAGGACGATCGGCGAATATCCGTTGTCCATCTTCTTCAAGGAAAACGGTACCGGCATAAAGGTAAGCATGCGAAGCAAGAACGGTTTCGACCTCGCCTCGTTCGCGGTGAGTTTCGGCGGCGGCGGGCATCCCGCGGCCGCTGGCTTTAAAGTGGAGGGGAATCTTGAGGATGCAATCGGGCAGGTTTTGCAAAGGCTGGGCGAGCGACTGGCTTGATTCGCAGGTTGGGAAATTGATATCGTTTGGCCCAAATCGGCCAAGATTGCAGGCTTGCCTGGTATAGAAACATCGCCGGCATGGCGCAAGCGAGGAAATCTATGCGGGAAGACAGGCCACTTGTTATCGGCGGGCGGCAGTTCTCGTCCCGGTTGATGCTGGGCACGGGCAAGTACGACTCTCCGGAAATAATGCGGGACGCGATTGAAGCATCCGGAACCGAAATCGTGACGGTGGCGATCCGCCGCATCGACATTTCCCCTGATCGCAAGGACAAGAACATTATCGACTACCTCGACTTGTCTAGGATACAGCTTTTACCCAACACCGCGGGCTGCTACACGATGGAGGACGCGCTGCGCGTTGCGCGGCTCGCGCGCGGCTTGGGCATCACCAATTGGATAAAACTCGAAGTCATCGGCGACGAAAAAACGCTGCTCCCCGATGTCGGCGCGACCATTGAGGCGACGAAAATCCTGAAAAAGGAAGGCTTCGTCGTGCTGCCATACACGACGGACGACCACATTGCGGCGCGAAGGCTTGTCGAGGCGGGCGCGGACACGGTTATGCCGCTGGCTTCACCTATAGGCAGCGGCCAGGGCTTCGTGGATTTCACCCGGCTCAAGTTCATCCTCGAAGATCCCGCGATCAACGTGCCGGTAGTCGTGGACGCTGGGCTTGGAGTGCCGAGCGACGCAGCACAGGCGTTTGAAATCGGCGCGGACGCGGTTCTAGTCAACACCGCAATCGCGAAAGCCGAAGATCCGGTCAGAATGGCGGAAGGATTCAGATTGGCTTGCGAAGCGGGCAGGCTGGGCTATCTTGCCGGCAGAATTCCGAAAAAGGAATATGCGACGGCATCGTCGCCTACGGAAGGGCGCGTTACGGAGTAGTTGGTTGCATCGCATGCAAACTTGCGTTTGCCGCCTTAGTTGTTGTTGTGAATATCATCCAATCCGCACGCTATGCTGAAGGTCACCCGCTCCTTGCCCGCGGCCGACGGGCCTCTGCCGCCGGTTGTATATTGCGGCGGATCGTGCCAGCATGTAAACATCGTCCAGTTGTCGCGCCGGGAAGGATTTCCCGTCATCGCGTATGGATACATTACGTCTTCCATATAGGATGAGTGATCCCATATCCCAAGCGTGTGGCCGCATTCATGCGCCGCGACCATTTCTTCGAGGGCGGCGTCAACCGGATTGCCTTGCACGTACACCGCCAGGTCTATAGTCATCGGCAGCTCGATCTGGCCGCCGGAGCCGCTCCAAGTTGCGAGTCCCGCGGTGTCGCCCCCGAGCGACGAAACCCACGAAAGCAATATTTCGGCCTTTTGCAGGTCGTCGGTGAACCGCACATTGAACAATCCCCACAGGTTGCCGATATAGTTCCACTTGACAACCCCGGCGCGCGCCGCGGTTTCGAGTTCCGGCGTCCAGCCCGGCACCCCTTCTCCCGACTGCACGAAAATGTCTATATTCGTGCCGATTTGAGGATGCACGACGAGTCCGTTTGACCAATAAGGATAATGCTGCAAATCGCAGGCAAAGTGGCCGACGAAATCCAGCCCGCCGACCGGCTCTCCCGAACCAGTTACTTCCAGGCTTGCCGGGTCGAATGTAATGTCGATTTTTTCGGCGGTCAACGTGTATATGCCGTTGGGGATATTTGAAAACGCAAATGTGCCGTCCTGCAGCGATGTCGTCTGGAACGGAACCGCGCCGCCGGTCAATGTGAGATTCACATCGGGGAATGGCGAGCCTGCATCGGATGCCACCGTTCCGGAAACATCGAAGTAATCTGATGTGGCCGTGAAATCGATTCCTGTAAGCGGAGCGCCGGAAACCGTTATCAGCGCCGTAGCCGGCTGAAATGTGTAGCCCTCAAGAGTGGCGACGATGGCGTGGTCGCCGTTTTCGACTTCGGAAAAAGAATAAGTTCCGTCCGCCGCGGATTGAACGGATTGCGAGCTGTCGAGCGTTAGCGTCGCGCCCTCCAGTCCGGTTCCCAAATGAAGGACGGTGCCGGAAACGGGAAATTTGCGCCCCGCAATCGAAATCGCGAAGGACTGCGTGTCGCTGCCCGCGGAATTCGTGACGGTCAGGCTGCCGACATAATTCCCTTTCGCGGAGAGTGCGACCGTCGGAGATTCCTCGAAGGATGTGTTCGGTGTTGCGCCGCCTCCGAAATCCCACTCGTAAGTGAAGGGAGGCTCTCCGGAAACCACGGCTGTAAACGTAACCTGCTCTTCCTCCACACCTCCCGCGGGTGAGATTGATTCAATTTCCGGAAACGCGAAATCGAGCGGATTGCTAAGCTGGCCTTGAACATCGTTCGAATCGACCGGGGCAACCCAAATAAATCGCTGTATCCCTTCGGGAAGTGCGACCGAGAACCGGGGCGGAAAAGTCTTGGTTACGGATGAAAATGGGACTCGCGCGATTTCTGCGAAAGGCCCCGCATCGCTTTCCGCGGTTATAACTTTGTAAGCGGACACTTGCGAAAGGAAGTTGATTGCTATCGCCGTGATGTCGGACACGGCTACTTCGCCGCTTCCGTCGCCGTCGATCCAGGCCTCTTTGGCGTCGTCCCCCAGGCCGTCATTTGTGATTGCAAGGTAAGACAACGCAATCGGCGTGATGTCGGATACTCCGACTTCGCCGGAAACGTCGTAATCCCCATTGTTGCGGTATGTCCAGGTCAGCATGCCAGTAGATTCATTGTAAGCAAGGTTCATCACCTTGCCGGATTGTCCTGCCGGAACGCCGCTTGATTGCTTGAACCCCGCCATCGTGTTTTCGAGCAGCGCGATCTCCAGCGCAGCCTTGAGCCGGGCGAATATTACGGGATCTGCCCCTGCAGGGGCATCCATCGCGCGCAAATCCAAAAGCGCCGCGTCAAGCACGGGATTTGCATAATCGCCCCGCGGGGGATTGCCCCTGCAACCGGCCAGTGCAGATGCCGTGACGACCAAAATCGCAACGACCAAATACAATGAAATTAGTTTCATAGGCAATTTAATTATACGAAGGCGCCTATACCAGGCCGCATCCATCGCCGCTTGTGACCGCGCTGACAAGCCCCATTGTATAATCGCCCCGGTGGCAGGCAAAAAGACATCCGAACTCCCCTTAGTCGCGATTATCGGGCGGCCGAACGTCGGCAAGTCAACCATTTTCAACAGGCTTGTAGGCGGAAGGGTTGCGATAGTGGACGAGATGGAGGGCGTGACCCGCGACCGCATCTACGGCGAAAGCGAGTGGGAAGGCAACCGCTTCCGCGTCGTGGACTGCGGGGGAATCGCGCGCGAAAGCGCTGACCCGCTCCATGAAATCGTCAGCGAAAACGCGCTTGCAGCGCTGCGAGAGGCCGACCTGGTGCTGTTCGTGGTGGACGCGAAGCTTGGAATTACCGCCGCGGACGAAATGGTGCGACATGAAATCTGGAAAGCCGGAAAGCCGGTAATCGCGGTCGCCAACAAGGTCGACTCGAAAAAGGACGAGGCGGACTCGGCCGAGGTTTACTCTCTCGGATTCGAGGACATGGTTGCAGTCAGCGCGATAAGCGGGCGGTATTTCCACATGCTGCTGGATTTGATCAACGACAAGCTGGGCTATGAGCCGCCCGCGAAAGAGAAGCTTTCGAGGGCCGAGCGCAAGCTTCGAAAAGAACTGGCGGGGCAGGGCGGGCCGCTCGAATCGAAGGAAGAGGCGCAGGACGAAGAAGAATCTTCCGATGTCGCGCTCGACGGCGATGTGAGCATTTTCGAGCATATGAAAGCGGAAAAGTCGAAATTCAGCCTGTTGGATCTTGAAGAAGTCGAACCGCCCGAATCGGACGATTCCGGCGAAGACGAGGAGGATTCCGAAAACGACGAGGACGGGGCTGGCGACGATGGTTTCTTCGACGGCCGGGACTGGTCGAAGGAAACGATCCGCGTCGCGTTTCTGGGGCGCCAGAATGTGGGCAAGTCCAGCATTGCCAACGCGCTCATTGACGAGAATAGGATTATAGTGAGCGACCTTCCCGGTACGACGCGCGATCCTATCGAAGTCGAACTCGAATGGAACGGCAGGCGGTTTTCGCTGCTCGATACCGCGGGACTTAAAAAGCACTCCCGCATAAAGGAATCGGTGGATTTTTATTCCATGGTCCGCACGGAAAAGAAGCTCCCGCAGGTGGATGTGACTGTGCTTGTCATCGACGCGGTCGAAGGCATCTACGAGATGGACAAGTTGGTGGCCAAGAAAATAGGCGAAGAAGGAAAGGCCGTCGTGGTTGCGGTGAACAAATGGGATCTCGCCGAAGATCATCCCGAAGTCCGGGCGGAGTATATGAAATACGTCAACACGCATTTGAAAAAGATTACATGGGCTGAAATCGTATTTATGTCCGCCTTGAAACGCTTCGGACTCGACGAGTTGATGAACGCGATTGTTTCGGCCTGGGACGAGTATCACCGGAAAGTGGACAATGCCACTCTGCTGGAAGTGCTGACAGAGGAAATCACACTCCATCCCGCGCCGGTGATGAAGAACAATCCGCTCCGAATTTACGATGTGCGGCAGGTCGCCATTTGCCCTCCGACATTCAAATTCTGGGTGAATTTGAAGAAGAGCGTTCATTTCAGCTACCGCGGATTTCTGGAGAACGCCATTCGCGAGCATTTTGGCCTGCGCGGGACTTTTATCAAACTGATTTTCCAGGAAAAAAAGAAGCGCGCCATGCGCAGATAAGGCGCCCGGATTCAAAAATGAAGTGCAACACTTTCGGGGTTAGGGAAGTGTAGCAGTTCCTCGTAAATGGCCTCTGCCGGGGAGTTCCAGCGGAGCAGCTT